>DATAIM010000173.1:0-3614 GCA_036262655.1 Gemmatimonadaceae bacterium
GTCGATGGCGACGAGCGGGAGTGGCGCGAGCTGCTCGGCTACCTGCTCGAGCATCATCGCCGCGAAGCGCGCAGCGAGTGGTGGCATTTTTTCGACCGGCTCGATCCAGCGCACGACACTGTTGCCGACGCGGAATGTATCGGTTCGCTCACGGTGGACACAGCAGTCGCTCCGCGGCTGGACAAGAAGTCAACGATATGGCGGCTGAAGTTTCCTGAGCAGGATTTCAAGCTGGCCGTCGGGCACAAGCCGTATCGTACTGATACTGGCAAGGGTGCGGGCGAGATCGTAGCGCTGAACGAGGAAGCCCAGTGGCTGGACTTGCGGGTCGGTCCGTCGAAGCCTCCGTTCGGTGAATGCGTCTCGCTCGTTCCGGGCGGTCCGATTATGGATGGTGTGAAGCGCGATGCAATCGCCCGGTTCGCGGAAGCTGTCATCGCCGGCCGCGCGGAAGACCACTCTGCCGTAACAAGCATTCTTCGAAAGGCCCGTCCTCGCCTCGATGGATCGACGATCCTCCATGGAGTGGATGACCTTCTCGCCGAGACGGTCGATGCAATCGCGCGAATGGACCGCACCCATCTCGTGATTCAGGGACCGCCCGGGTGTGGCAAGACATTTACATCAGCTCACGCGATCGTCTCGCTCCTGAAAAATGGAAAGCGCGTCGGTGTTACATCCCTTTCACACAAGGCGATCAACAATCTGCTGCGTCAGGTGGAGGATATCGCGAAGGAGGATGGTGTCACTTTCAAGGGCGCCAAGTTATCCGGTCAGGAGGAGCAGTGTCTCCATTGCGACATCATTGAGGACATCAGCGACAACAAGGTGGCCGTTGGCGCGGATTACAACCTGATCGGCGGAACTGCGTGGCTGTTCTCGCGGCCGGAGATGGCAAAGGTCGATTACCTGTTCATCGATGAGGCCGGGCAGGTCAGTCTCGCCGACCTCGTCGCAATGGGCATCTGCGCGGATAACATCGTGCTCGTCGGTGATCAGATGCAGCTGTCACAACCGGCGAAGGGCGAGCATCCAGGCGGTAGTGGCGTGTCGGCGCTGGATTACCTGATGCGCGACTGGCCGACGGTTCCTGCCGATCGTGGGGTTTTTCTGCCTGTTACATGGAGGATGCACCCGAAGCTGTGCCGGTTCGTGTCGGAAGCGTTTTACGAGGGTCGGCTCAAATCCGCGGAGTGCACTACAGGTCAGATGTTGAAGCTGAATGGATCGCCCGACACTCCCTTCTGTTCGTCCGGGCTCACGTTCGTCGCGGTCGATCATCAGGACAACACGCAGAAGAGCGTCGAGGAAGCAACGCGCCTCGATCGGGCTTATCGCGGATTGCTCCGTCAGCCTTGGGTGAATGAGAAAGGCGAGACACTCCCGCTCACCGTGGCAGACATTCTCGTTGTGAGCCCCTACAACATGCAGGTGAATCTTCTCAAGCGAACGCTGCCTTTCGGTGCACGAGTCGGCACCGTCGACAAATTCCAGGGGCAGGAAGCCGCAGTTGTGCTTGTCTCGATGGCTTCGTCGAGCGCGGACGATGCCCCTCGTGGAATTGACTTTCTGTTCTCGAAGAACCGCCTGAATGTCGCGCTATCGCGGGCGCGGTGCGTAGCTGCCGTATTCTGCTGCCCCACACTCCTCGACGCAGTCTGTGGAGACCTCGAGCGGATGAATCTCGTGAATACTGTCTGCTGGGCAGAGGATTACGCTGCATCGCTGACCACCACTCCATGAAGAGGTGGTCGCTCAGTACCGGGAGGTCTTCAAGGCTCTCGCTGAGTGAAATATCCCCGCTGGATAACGGCGCACGAGCTCCAGCTGATTCATGTTCGTCAGCTGGAGCTTTTTGGCGGAGCAGACGCGGTTGTGGACGAAAACATCGTTGATTCGGCCTTGCACAAGCCGCAACAGCTCAAAGCATACGTACCGGACTCCGACATTGCAGCGCTCGCTGCCGACTATCTCTGCGGCTTTGCTCAGAAACAGGGACTCGTCGATGGGAACAAGCGGACAGCGCTTGGCGCGACGCTCGTTTTCCTTCGCCTGAACGGGCATGCCTTGACCGTCCCTAAGGCCGAGCTGCTGGCGTTCGTTCTCGCGATAGCGCGAAACGATCTGGACCAGGCCGCAGCCACAACGTGGCTGAGGGAACGGATTACGATTGTTGCGTAGATGGCGGGATAGCGGCGCCAGTCAACGCGAGTTGCCAGACTCTGGAACCTCGATCCGCTGGAGTGCGGTGCCGTTGGGGGCGCCCCATGCGAGTGCTACCCTGTCGCCGTCGCCGAAGCCGACAAGGGTCATGGTGTACCCCGGTGGACCGGGCAGCAGCCGCGCCTTCCCGTCGGTCGCCGAACGGACGTCCACCCTGTTCCCGCCATCCCCTACAAGATCCTGCCACCCGATCAGGAGCCGTGAGCCATCTGCCGACCAGTCGGCGCCAAACTCGTATACATCCGGCTTCTCGTTCAGCCTGCGAAGATACTTGCCCTCCCGTGACCAGATTTCGGTCACGCAGTACCCGCGAGTGCACTTGCTGACCTTGATTGCACGACCGTCGGGGGACCACTTCGGGAGGAAGCTTGTCGCGGGCGCTACCAGTGTCGTCGCACCGCCAGTTGCGGGAACAGTGAATACCGCCAGGCCGCCGGACGTCGCTACCTGCGCCTGAAGGACGATCGCCTTGGAGTCCGGACTCCAGTAGAACGACTCTCCGACCAACCCAAGCGTGGTGAGCCGCGTGGGCTTTCCCCCTGCAACGGGCATCGTCCATATATCCAGCCCGGAAGTCTCGCGGTTCGAGAGGAACGCTATCGTCCTGCCGTCAGGTGACCATCGCGGCCGGAACTCGCTCGTGGGCCAGTCGGTGAAACGAGTCGCCGTCCCACCGGCAGCAGGCGCAATCCAGATGTCGGCATTGCCGGAGCGACGGGAGAAGAACGCGATCTGCTTTCCGTCGGGCGACCACGATGGTGCCTCATCGGGACCCGCTCCACCGCTCACAAGTACAGCCGCCCCGCCGCGGACCGGCATCGCCCAGATGTCGGGATCGCCGTTCAGGGTGCCGACATATGCGACCTGCGAGCGGTCGCGCGAAACCTCGGCTTCGAGAACGGACCAGTCGCCCGAAGTGAGCGGCACGGGCGCGCCCCCCGCTACCGGCAATGAGTACAGGTGCGTCTGCCCGAGTCCCACGTTCATCACAACGCCACGGCCATCCGGCGTCCAGCCCGGAGCCGACTCCGTGATTGCGTCGTCCGTCACCCTCACTACATCGCTTTCCCCCGTGGAAAGCATCCAGACGTCGGGCTGTCCGCCGCGACTCGATGTAAAGACAATACGTTTTCCATCCGGCGACCAGCGACCAAACCAGTCGCCTGCCACATCCCTCGTGAGCTGTTGCCGCTTTCCGCTGGCGAGGTCCATCCTCCAGAGATCGCTTGTGCCCGTGCGGTAGGATTCGTACACGATCGAGCGTGAGTCCGGCGAAACACTGCCGAAAGCCATGTACTCGAAGCCCTCGGTCGTCAGCTGACGGTGCGTCTTCGTTACCGCGTTCCACACCCAGATGGTGGACTTGCCGCTTTTTCTCAGCGTGTAGACAA
>DATAIM010000174.1:0-5683 GCA_036262655.1 Gemmatimonadaceae bacterium
CAGTGTGGCGCGACATGCTCGATTCGCGTCTGGTGGTCGACCTGCTGTGAGCCGTCCACCATGTACAACCCGTTGAGCACGGCTTCAGCGGCTTCACCCGCGAGAGCCGTGTAGATGTTGGTGCGCGAGAGACGTGCGCCCGTCGCGAACGAGAACGACTCATATCGGCTGTCGCGTGCCTGGCTCACTTGCACCGTGCCGACGTGGAATGCGTTGCGGCTTTCCGACTGAAGCTTGTAGTGGCCCAGCCGCGCGCCCTCTGACACGTGTACTTCGCTCACCGAGTTCGAAAAGTAGATGTCACTGCCGAGAGCGACGTGGCTCTCGATAATTGTGCACTGCGAATGACGACCGGCAGAAACCAGGTTGTGAAGATGAACGACAGCATTCTCGGAGCTGGCGTCAGTGATGAACAGCAGATGCACGGGCTTCTCGACGACGGTATCCGCAGCGATGCGCATTACGGCTCCGTCGCGCGCGAACGCCGTGTTCAGTGCAGTGAAGGCGCCCGACTCGGGAGTCGCCAGCTTCGCGAAGCTCTGCCGGAGCGTTTCGTCATCAGCCTCGATCGAATTCCGAAGACTTCGAACACTCACACCTGCTGGAACCTCGCGTTCGCCGTTGATGAGGCGGCCGTTCACGAACACGAACGTGTGCCAGTTCTGGCCATAAGTGAATCGCGAAACCACGTCGGGGGAGATCGATGCCCCTGGTTTAGCGGGAGCAAAGCTGCGCTCTGCGATGGGCGCGATGCTGGTGAAGTGCCAGTCCTCGTTCTTCATCGTGGGAAAGCCGTCCTGCTCGAAGCGCCCCATGGCGCTCCGGCGCACATCGCGCAGCCATTCCGGCTCATTTCGCGAGGACGCGAGCTGCGACTCGAAGTCGCTGCGGTACCCTTCGATTGGGGTCAGCTCCTTATCGTCAGCGCCGAACGCAGCGCCGGGCACACCTCGCCGTGCGACAAGCGCCTCGACTGCCTCACTCACGCGGCGGCTCCGGGAATCCAGTCGTAGCCCTTCTCTTCCAGCTCCAGCGCAAGCTCTTTCCCGCCCGATCTCACGATGCGGCCGTTCGCCAGCACGTGAACAAAATCAGGAACGATGTAATTCAGGAGCCGCTGGTAATGCGTGACGACGATCGTCGCGTTGTCGGGGCGGCGAAGCGCATTCACTCCGCTTGCGACGATCTTGAGCGCGTCGATGTCGAGTCCGGAATCCGTCTCGTCGAGAATGGCCAGGCGCGGCTCGAGCACGGCCATCTGGAGAATCTCATTCCGCTTTTTCTCTCCACCGGAGAAGCCAGTGTTCACCGAGCGGTTCATCATCGCCTGGTCCATCTCAACGACCTTTGTCTTCTCTTCCATCAGGTCGAGGAACTCGAGCGGATCGAGCTCCGTCATTCCCTTCGCCTTGCGGATCTCGTTGTAGGCGGAACGCAGGAAGTACGCATTCGTCACGCCGGGGATTTCTATCGGGTACTGGAAGGCGAGGAAGATCCCCTCCTGCGCCCTCACCTCCGGGTCGATCTCGAGAAGGTTTCGCCCATCGAACAGAACCTCACCAGCCGTAACCTCGTAGCCGGGGTGGCCCGCGAGCACCTGCGCCAGCGTGCTTTTGCCCGATCCGTTGGGGCCCATTACCGCGTGAATTTCACCAGCGTTGACGGTAAGGTCGATTCCTTTCAGGATCTCCTTTTCGCCTATCGCAGCATGGAGGTTTTTTATTTCTAGCAAGGTGGTTTTTTCTTAGAGAAGGAGTTTTGAACGACGAGGCGAAACTGAAGCTGGTTGACGGTCGCTTCCAGCGGTGGCTGGTTGCTTATTAGCTGTAAGAATTGGATTTGGCTGATAGCCAGGAGCGAACAGCTACCGCTTTCAGCTACCGGCTATCGGCTTCTTTTTGTTTTATCCGACTGATCCTTCGAGTGTAATCCCGAGAAGCTGCTGGGCCTCAACCGCAAATTCCATCGGAAGATTCTGAAAAACTTCGCGGCAGAAGCCCGACACGATCATCGACACGGCGTGCTCGGCTGAAAGCCCGCGCTGCTTGCAGTAGAAGATCTGGTCTTCGCCGATCTTCGATGTCGATGCTTCGTGCTCGAGGGTCGCGGTGTTGTTCTGCACTTCGATGTACGGAAACGTGTGTGCGCCGCATTCGTTCCCGATCAGCATCGAGTCACACTGCGTGTAATTTCGCGCTCCCTCGGCGCGGGGAAGGATCTTCACCTGCCCGCGGTAGCTGTTGTTGCCCTTTCCTGCGGAGATCCCCTTCGACACGATGTTGCTCTTCGTGTTTTTACCGATGTGGATCATCTTGGTGCCGGTGTCCGCCATCTGGTGGTTGTTCACGACGGCCACAGAATAGAACTCACCGGTCGAGTTGTCGCCCTGGAGAATGACGCTCGGGTATTTCCACGTTATCGCAGATCCGGTCTCGACCTGCGTCCACGAGATCTTCGAATTCACACCCGCCGCCTTGCCCCGCTTCGTGACGAAGTTGAAGATGCCGCCCTTACCTTCGGCATCGCCTGCGTACCAGTTCTGAACAGTCGAATACTTTATGGAGGCGTTGTCGAGCGCGATCAGCTCGACGACCGCGGCGTGGAGCTGATTCGTGTCACGCCTTGGCGCGGTGCATCCCTCGAGGTAGCTGACTGACGCGCCTTCGTCGGCGATGATCAGAGTTCGCTCGAACTGGCCCGTGTCAGCGGAATTGATGCGGAAGTAGGTCGAGAGCTCCATCGGGCACTTCACGCCTTTCGGCACGTAGCAGAAGGAACCGTCGCTGAAAACGGCTGCATTGAGAGCGGCGAAGAAGTTGTCGCTGTGCGGCACGACAGTTCCGAGATACTTCTCGATCAGATCGGGGTGGTTCTGCACTGCCTCCCCGAACGAGCAGAAGATGATTCCGTACTTCGAGAGCTCGTCCTTCATCGTCGTGCCGACGGAAACGCTGTCGAAGATCGCATCGACAGCCACTCCGGCCAGCTTCTTCTGCTCTGTCAGCGAGATCCCGAGCTTGTCGTACACTCTGAGGAGCTCGGGATCGACTTCATCGAGGCTCTGGAGCGGTTTCACGCTCTTCGGAGCCGAGTAGTAGATGATGTTCTGGTAGTCGATTGGATCGTAGTGAAGGTTCGCCCAGTGAGGCTCCTTCATCGTCAGCCAGCGCCGATAAGCTTTCAGGCGCCAGTCCAGCATGAAAGCCGGCTCGTTCTTTTTTGTGGAGATCAGGCGGATCACGTCTTCGCTCAGCCCACGACCTATGGTATCGGTCTCGACCTCGGTTACGAAGCCATACTGATACTCCCGACCGACCAGTGATTCGATTGCCGAGCTCATGCTAACTCCTTGGCGTTACAGCACTTCGTGACGTAGATTGAATCCTAAGTAAACTTGTCGGGATAGTCAAGCGAACCCGCGTCAGGTCAACATGGGGTATGTCGTTGCGAGACAGTCATTTACGCGTTGCCGGAGGGCCCCTCGCGAGCCGTTTCCGCGCACATTCGGCCGGGTGACGGACAAGCACGACATGCGCGACTCCGATGGGTTCGAAACGCTCGCGACGATCCACGAGATTCCCGATGAAGGGGTGCTCGCGGTGGTCAAATCGGACGGACGGCGGATCTGCCTCATCCGGAGCCGGGGGAGGGTTAGCGCTGTTTCAGACAATTGCACCCATCAGGATTTCGAGATGTCGCTTGGCGATGTCCTCCCCGATGGCACGATTCAATGCGCCTGGCACGGAGCCCGGTTCGACTGCGCCAGCGGCGAAGTGAAGCAGGGGCCAGCGCCGCGGCCACTGCCGGTGTTCGCGGTCAGAATGGAGGGAAACGATGTGCTCGTCGGTCCGGAGATTCAGAACGGAGCCACGCCATGATCACCCGCCGGAACGACTTCCCTCTTCTTGTGCGCAACCCGGAGCTGCACTACCTCGATTCTGCCGCGACTTCACAGAAACCTCGCGTGGTTCTCGACGCGATCCGCGATTTTTATGAGACGGCGAACGCAAATCCGCACCGTGGCGCTTACGCGCTGTCCGTTGAGGCGACTGACCGTTACGATCATGCGCGCCGGCGACTCGCCCGCTTCGTTGGAGCTGGTGACCCGGACTGCCTCATTTTCACCCGCGGCACGACCGAAGCTCTCAACCTCGTCGCTACCGCGTGGGGGCGGCGGAACGTATCGCGCGGCGATGAAATCGTTGTAACTGCCCTGGAGCACCACGCGAACTTCGTCCCGTGGCAGCAGCTCGCTCTCGAAACAGGCGCAGTCTTTCGCGTGTGCGAGCTCACGAGCGACGGTCGTATCGACCTGGACTGCTTTCGATCGATGCTGTCGAACAGGACCAGAGTCGTTGCGCTGAATCATGTCTCGAATGCGCTCGGCACGATCAATCCTGTCGCGGAGATAGCGCGCATTGTCCGTGAAAGATCGAATGCGATCGTCGTCTGCGATGGCGCGCAGGGCGTGCCTCACCTGAGGGTGGGCTTCGACGATCTGGGAGTCGACTTCTACGCGTTCAGCGGACACAAAATGTGCGGCCCTATGGGCATTGGCGGATTGATCGGTCGCCGCGAGCTGCTCGAGACGATGCCCCCGTACCAGATGGGCGGTGACATGGTCGAGTTCGTGCACGACGATCGCACGACCTGGAACGCACTGCCGCACAAATTCGAGGCGGGAACGCCGAATGCAGCGGATGCAGCGGGAATTGCAGCAGCTGCGGACTATCTCGACGAAATCGGACTGGACGAGGTGCTCCGCCATGAACGAGGTCTTGTTTCCGAGGCGGACCGGCGCCTGCGGGAGATCGATGGAGTCACCATCTACGGCCCACCCCCCGCCGAACGGAGCGGTGTGATCAGCTTTACGCTTGGTGACGTTCATCCACACGATCTCGCGACTATTCTCGATGGCGATGGCGTGTGCATCCGCGCGGGCAATCACTGCACCCAGCCTCTCATGCGTCGACTCGATGTCAGCGCAACAGCCCGGGCTTCATTCTACGTCTACAACGACGAGGGTGACGTCGATGCGCTCGTCGAGGGCGTTCTCAAGGCAAAGGAGATATTCGGGCATGCAGCCGTCTGAGCGAACTGCGCAGATCGGCGCGCTCTATCAGGAGATGATACTCGATCACTACCGTCGTCCCCGCAACAAGGGAGAGCTTGCCGGAGCGGATGCCTCGGTGCTGATGAAGAATCCGCTTTGCGGCGATGAGATCGCAGTCCACCTCCGGTATGACGGTGACGAGATCGCGGAGCTAAGGTTTTCCGGCCGGGGCTGCTCCATCTCGCAGGCATCGGCATCGATGATGACGCAGCTTCTTGCGGGAAAGACCGTGGGGCAGGTCGACGAGATTCGCAGCCGGTTTCGCGAAATGGTGATGGGTGACAAAGCGGCTGCCGAAGACGCGACCCTGGGATCGCTGCGCGCGCTTGGCGGAGTGGCGCGATTCCCCGCGCGCGTAAAGTGTGCGCTGCTCGCCTGGAATGCGCTCGAGACCGCACTGGCGAAGCGCGACGAGTAGCCGGGTATGGAGAGCGGCACGATGAGCGGTCGTCGAATCTTCCGGGGAGCGACCGCCCTCGTGCTTGCCGTCACTGCCTTCGTTGCGCTTCCGGCAGGAACCGCGACCGCTCAGCAGAATCGCGATTCAGTCGATGCACGACGGCGCGCGGT
>DATAIM010000175.1:0-4520 GCA_036262655.1 Gemmatimonadaceae bacterium
ATCTGATGAGCGCGCATCCGTTTGAGCGGGTCGTGAGAATCGTCTACGCTTACCGGGACGTGATGTGCCATGGCAAGGAAATTGGATGGGAGCCCCACGCGCCCATCACCGGTAACGACCGCGTCGCTTGTTCCGTTGCGCCGCCCACGCAATTCCCGACTGGATGTCCTCAGTCCTCGATCTCCTCAGTCCTCAATTAATCGCCGATCGTCGGTTGTAGTTGGTCCTGAGGCCGCAAAGTCTTCCGTCCTTAACCCTCGAAGACCCTCGATCCTGGGTCCGCAATCCTCCCGAAGGGGTTAGCATTTAAACCGACGCACGCGCTTGGTCCCGGCAGTGTTGGTGGAGTGGAAGTCGATGATTACCTTTGAAGGCTATGTTCGAGGACCTCAGCGAAAAGCTCGAAGCTACATTCGCGCGCCTGCGCGGCCGCGGAACGCTCTCCGAATCCGACATCAAGGAAGGGCTCCGCGAAGTCCGCCGCGTGCTGCTCGAAGCCGATGTCAATTTCCAGCTAACACGTGAATTTCTCGAGCGCGTAGAAAAGAAAGCAGTAACCGTCAACGCGCTTTCTGCGGTCTCTCCCGCCCAACAGCTCGTCAAGATCGTCCACGAGGAGCTCGCGACGATGCTCGGCGAGCGCCGCGAAGGGCTCAAGCTCAGCTCCGTGCCGCCGACGGTCATCATGATGGTCGGGTTGCAGGGCTCCGGAAAGACGACTACCGCCGCGAAGCTCGCCCGCAAGCTCAAGGGAGAAGGTCGCGCAACACGGCTCGTCGCCGCGGACGTCTATCGCCCCGCCGCAATCGACCAGCTCGAGACTCTCGGGCAGCAGCTCGGCATTCCCGTATATGCCGACCGCGCGACTCAGGATGTTGTGAAAATTGCCAAAGCGGGCGTCGAGCAATCGAAGAGGGATCGCGATCGCGTCGTCATCATCGACACCGCCGGGCGTCTCCAGATCGACGAGGAGATGATGGACGAGCTCCGTCATCTGAAGGAGGCACTCAGGCCCACCGAGATTCTGTTCGTGGCGGACGGAATGACCGGACAGGAAGCGGTAAAGATCGCCCAGGGCTTCGACAATGCCCTCGGAGTCACCGGGGTCATTCTCACGAAGATGGATGGCGATGCGCGCGGTGGTGCAGCGCTCTCGATCTACGGAGTGCTCAAGAAGCCGATCAAGTACATCGGTGTCGGCGAAAAAGTCGATGCACTCGAGGAATTCCATCCCGACCGGATGGCCGGCCGGATTCTTCAGATGGGCGATGTGGTTTCGCTGGTCGAGAAGGCGCAGGCAGCATTCGACGAGACGGAAGCGAAGCGCCTGCAGAAGAAGGTAAAAAAAGAGGGAATGGATCTCACCGATTTCCTCAACTCGATGAAGCAGATCGAGAAGATGGGGCCGCTGGAAGGTGTGCTCAAGATGCTGCCCGGCGTGAACATGAAAGCACTCAAGCAGGCGAAGATGGATCCCAGGCGCATGAAGCACGTCGAGGCGATCATCCTTTCAATGACGCCTGAGGAACGGAAAGATCCATCGATTATCAACGGCTCACGCCGGGCCCGGATCGCCCGTGGCTGCGGACGCTCCATCAGCGACGTCAATCGCCTGCTCGATCAGTTCCGCGAGATGCAGAAAATGATGAAGAAGATGTCCCAGGGTGGCGGAAGGCTTGGAATGCCCGGCATGCCTGGTATGTTTGGTATGCGGTAATAACCGCATTGCACGATCGGGTGCGCGCCGGAGACGCCGGCAGAGCGATGAGCCCGAAGCAGGACGAGACCACTTTGGAAAGGGAGAAGTATCGATGGTAAGAATTCGCCTCCGCCGCGCAGGGCGGAAAAAGGCACCAGTGTACCGCATCGTCGTCGCGGATTCGCAGAGCCCGCGTGACGGAAAGTTCATCGAGATCATAGGGCAGTACGCTCCGCGGCAGGCTCAGGGTGGTCTCTCGATCAACGAGGAGCGCGCAACCTACTGGCTGGGTGTAGGGGCGCAGCCAAGTGATACGGTTCGGTCGCTTCTTCGCCGCGCCGGCGTTCTCAAGCGCCGCCACGAGCAGCGCCTGGGTATCGAGCTCAAGCAGTCAGCGGTTCCGCTTCCCGAAAGAACGGCGGAAGAGGAAGCGGCACTCCAGGCTGAAGCCGCAGCGAGTACCGCCGAGGCGTAGCATGCCAGCCGATGCATTGGCGATCGTTGGGCTGATACGCAATGCACAGGGAATCCGCGGCGAGGTAGTGATCGAGCCGCTCACAGATGCGCCGGATGCGGTTTTCGCGTCCGGCCGTCGCGTTTTTGTCGGCGGCGGGGATGCGAATCCGGATGCGACCGACAACCCCGTGACTGTTGAGAGTGCCCGCCCCTTCAAAGGCGGGCTGATGGTGAAGTTCGAACACGTGCACGACCGTAACGCAGCAGAGCTCCTGCGAGGCCAATATGTCTTCTCGCCGTTCGACGAGCTCGAGCCTCCGGGGGAAGACGAGGTCTACCTGCACGATCTTCTCGGAATGAAAGTGGAGCTGGACGACGGCACTCCAATGGGTGAGGTCACGGCCTGCTACGAGCTTCCGCAGGGACTGACACTCGAGGTCCGGACTGCGAGGGGGAGCGTTCTCGTTCCCTATCGTCCCGAGATCGTCGACCGCACCGACACAGAAGCACGAGTGATCGTCGTGAAGTCCGAAGTCGGAATGTTCGATTAGCGAATGCCGCTCAGAATCAATGTCGTCACCATCTTTCCGGAATTCTTTGCCGGACCGCTGGGCCTGAGCATTCCCGCGCGAGCTCGCGCCGCCGGCGGAGTCGTCTACAACATCGTCGATCTTCGCGAGTTCACCCACGACAGGCACAAGTCGGTGGATGATGCGCCCTATGGTGGTGGGGCGGGGATGGTAATGAAGCCCGGCCCATTCTTCGAGGCCGTCGAAGCAATAGGCGCGGGACCTCCCGTCGTACTTCTTTCCCCGAGAGGAAAGCTGTTCTCGCACTCAGACGCAGCGCGATATGCAGAGGGTTCGGAGCTAACGCTCCTGTGCGGACACTACAAGGACGTCGACCAGCGTGTGGCCGATCACCTGGCAACCGAGGAGATCTCCCTGGGCGATTTCGTCCTGAGCGGGGGTGAGGCAGCGGCTCTCGCGATAATCGACGCAACGGTCCGTCTCATTCCCGGAGCCATGTCTGACCTCGACTCGGCGCGGACCGATTCCTTCTTCGACCGTGGCATCAGTGCGCCGTCGTACACCCGTCCGGCGGATTTTCGGGGCCACGTCGTCCCTGAAGTTCTTCTCTCAGGCGATCATGCCCGGATTGCCCGCTGGCGGGAAGAGATGGGTGTGCGTCTTACTGGCAGAAGAAACGATGCGATAGACGAGGGGAAGAAGCGCACTTCATGACGCCACTCCGATGGGTGGTGGGGTGGGGCGTACTGGTGGTCATCGTTGTCGAAGCACTGAGCGCGACACGCCTTTTGACGGCCCCCGGGGTCGCGACTGCGTGGATCCTCATCGCGCTCGGTGTGGCGGGGATGCGTGCGCGAGGCCTTCGCCCCATGGGAGAGCGAGCGCCTCTCGTCGGCGCGCGAACACCGTTCGCAGACCGGCAGTCGACACCGACGGCAGCCGCATTTGTCGTGGTGATTGCGGCGATCCTCTGCGTCACGATGTGGCTCGCGATGGTCGCGGCCCCGACTGCCGGAGACGCGCTGAGCTATCACATGGCGCGGGTCGCCCACTGGGTCCAGAACCGGTCCGTTGCCTTTTACCCAACCAACATCGACCGGCAGCTGTGGAGCAATCCATGGGCTGAATACGTGCTGGTCGAGCTTCAGCTGCTCAGCGGCGGCGACAGGCTGACGAACATGCTTCAGTGGGCGGCGTTTGCGGGAACGGTTCCAGTCTCAATCAAAATCGCGGAGATGCTCGGCTGCAATCGCGAGGTGCGTTTGTTCGCCGCCCTATTTGCGGTGACGATTCCAATGGCTATCGCGCAGTCGACCGGTGCGCAGGTCGATCTCGTCGCTGCCTTCTGGCTGCTCGTGTTCATCGCCCTCGCTCTCGACGACATACGCGCGCCGATCCGTGATCAATCCGTAATGCGTTCGCTCGCGCTCGGTACGAGCATCGGACTCGCCATTCTTGCCAAGGGCACAAACTACGTCTTCATCCTTCCTTTTCTGGCATGGTGGGCTGTTCGAGAGATCAGGATTTCTGCACGAAGCTTCCTTCGCCGCGCGGTGCTCGTTGGAATCTCCGCTCTTGCGATCAACGCAACTCACTACGCGAGAAACTGGAACGTCTACGGCTGGCCTCTCGGCCCGCGTGGTGCCGAGGGAGTCGTGAATGCGGCGACGGGGCCTCGTGTGCTCGCGTCGAACCTCGTTCGAAACGCAGCGCTTCACCTCGGCACGCCCAAAGACACACGCATTCCAGCGTCGATAAAGTTCAACGCCCGCGCGAATGACGCCGTGCGAGTCATTCACAGATGGATCGGGCTCGACGTGAACGACACCAGGACG
>DATAIM010000176.1:0-2728 GCA_036262655.1 Gemmatimonadaceae bacterium
GATACCGTTGAGCATCCCCTTGAGCGCTATCTCCAATCCACCACAGCGAGGAATCCAGACAGGCTTTCCCAGCTCGAGGGCTTCGGCAATGCGAGCCGCGATGATCTGCACTTCCTCGTGGTCGGCGGGATCGGACAAGTCCTCGTGATTCTCCTCGAGCATCGTTCTGTACTGGCCGACGCGCTGCGATAGAAGCTCATCGACGAGGCAGGCGATATCGCTCTGGCAAACGGCGAGCGCGGCAAGGTTTCTCAGGGCCGAGATTCCCTTACGAAGCTTTTTCCCGTCGACATCGTCTTTTGGCAGACGATGGATTGTCCGTTCGAGATGAGAGAGCAGGGTACGCCGTTTTTCCTGCGCTTTCGCCCGAACCCGATCGAACAACGGGCGCGGAAGCACTGTCTCGAGAAAGAGCTCCTGCTGGATCGGATCGGCAGGATCGGCGATGACGCGCAGCGCGGCAACGACATAGTTGACGATTGGATCGTCAGCCATCGCTCTTCCGTTTGCAGTGCGGCATGGCACACCCTCGACAAGGAATTGCGCCTCGGCGGCGTAGCCCATCTCGTTCTTACGGTAGAGGAGCGCGACGTTCTCCCACCCATGGCGGTGCGCGTCGCGATCCCGATGCAGATCCTTGATCGCCCACTCGAGCTCCGCCTGTGCGGTTGGAAATTTCAGGGCGGTGATCGGAAAGGGCGCCGATCGCTCGGTTCCCGCGCGTGTGCGGTGCGCGAAGAGAGGCGTGTTCATGTTGATGAGAACGCTCGCCAGCTCGATCACCTCCCGCGGACAACGACGGTTCTCGGCGAGCTGGCACTTCGGCTCGTTGAGATTGAAATCGCTGAGAAAGTTCCTGAACACTTCCTGGTCGGCACCTGCCCAGGCGTAGATGGACTGGTCGTCGTCACCGACCGCGAAAATATTCCGATGCTCCTTCGCCAGCGCATGGACGATCCGGTACTGAACCGGATTCAGGTCCTGAAACTCATCGACGAGCACACAATCCCAGCGGCGTCGCACGGTTTCCGCGACCGAGTCGATGCGCATCAGCTCCGCAGTCTTCAGGACGAGCATGTCGAAGTCCACGAGATTCCGGCGAGCGAGAATGTCTGAATACTGAGCGTAGCGCGGGAGGTCGCGCTCGTGAATCTGAAATCCGCGGATGAATCGATGAGAGGTGAACGCCTTCAGAACGTTCTCGCGCCACCTCTCCGGAACGCCGATGCGACGCAAAACGAGGAGCTGATAGTCCTCATCCGCGATCCCGAAGCCCGGCGACAGGCCTACCTCGGCACCAAATTCCCGCAGGAGCTCCGCGCAGAACGCATGGATCGTCCCTCTCCTGATCCGTTCCGCGGCCGTCCCCAGATACTTGCCGAGGCGTTGCGAAATCTCGCCGGCTGCCTTGTTGGTGAAGGTGAAAGCGCAGATCCGGGCCGGGTCCAGCTGTTTCTGCTCCACGAGAAACCGGATTCGCTCGATGAGGCAGAACGTCTTCCCGGCTCCCGGCCCGGCAAGAACGAGCAACGGCCCCGGATCGGCCTCGATCGCGAGGCGCTGCGAGTCTGACGCTGTATGGGGAACGAGCGGCGAAAAACGGGGAGGCTGGACCGATGCAAGCACGATCCAGCCAATCTTGACCCCGGTGCGTCCCGACGCAACTCGAGGTGTGGGCTGTGAGAGAAGTCACAGCCCACGAACGGAATTACTCCGAGAGAGTGACCTTCAGTGGCTCGGTGAGCGTCGCCGTGATATGGCCGCCTTCCGGCACGCACTGGTCGACTCGTCCGGTGCGGTTCGCCACGACGGCCCCTGCCATCACTCCGCCCGCTGCGCCGATTATGGTCGATCTGGCGTCGCGGCCCAGGACTTGACCGAGCACAGCGCCCACTCCTGCAGCCGCAGCCACTTTTCCTGCGGAATTTCGTCCAGTTCGAACTTTATCTAACTCCACTCTGGTGACCTCGGAGGCAACGCTGTAGGTTCGACCGGCGAGCGTCATGGAATCGATGCGAAACTTGATCGCATCTCCCTTCTTGCGGTACGGCATGATCGAGGTGATTTGCCCGCTTACGAGTGTGCCTTTCGGAATCACAACTCCCGTTGGGCCGACGATGTCATCCGTAAGGCGCGTATTGAATCGGTCCCCGATTGCTGTGTTGCTGCTGCAAACTCGCTGGTCGCTCGAGAGTGACAGGTCCGACCCGATCGGCAGAGTCGCGGAGGCACGCGGAGCCGTACGACCTCGGGCAGAGCTGGTTCCAGCCAAGGCGATGTCGGTGGAACCGGTTGCGCTGGAGCCGGTCACGCTGGACGCGGCGCGCGTTGAGCTCGTACCGGTAGAGCGGCCCCCGAGCGGGCTCGTCGAGGATGAACGCGAAGCTGTCTCGGTGGCCCGGTTACGAGCCCGCCGGGAGGCAGCAGACTGGCGCGCGATGCGGGCCTCAGAGCTGCTTGACCGGCGAATACGACGGGACGTCGAACTGACCGGTATCGCCTTTACGGACAATGTCTTAGCCGCTCCGGCATTTGCCGATCTCCGGCGTGCTGAACGGCTGCGGGATGGTGGCGACGTCGTTGCGACCCGCCGAAGAGCAGTTGTTCTCCCACTTGCTGCGGATTCATTCTGCGTTGTGGTGGATCGCGCATCCGCGCGATGCCCCGTAGCTGAGGTCTCCGGAACTGGCCTGCCGCTCGGCACCGGCGCGGCTGTGGCGGCGAGCGT
>DATAIM010000177.1:0-2312 GCA_036262655.1 Gemmatimonadaceae bacterium
GTCGCGAAATCCTATTTGAACGGCGAGCACACGCTGAAAATAGGCTGCGGCTTCGCTCGTTCGTCCGAGTGATTCGGCGGCCTGTCCAAGAAGATATAGAACTCCGACGAGCCGGGTGTCCGACATTCCCGGTTCGCTGACCAGCCGCTCGAGGACGGTCATCGTGACGCCAGCTTCCCCTTTGTCCATGAAGCATTGTCCGATCGCCTCTGACGCGCGCACCCGCTGGTCCTTTCCACGCGAAGCCTTCTGAAACGATCCGATGGCTTCGTCGAGCAGCCCCATTTCGCGAAAGGCGATGCCGAGATCGTAGTGGCTCTCGAAATCTTCGTCGTCGACGTTTCGCGAGATTCCAGCCTTGAACTTGTCGAGCATCTCGCCGAAATCCTTCTGCTCGTCCGTCTCCGGCTCCTCATCGTGCGTGATCATTCGGGTCGAAGGCGGAGTTCTGGTGCGCTCGAGCCATTCGCCCAGGTCGATGTAGCCTTCCTCAGCATCGCTGCCGTCGTCGGGTTTTGCCTCGTCGGTATCCCTGACCGGCTCCGCATCCGGCAGGATGCTCAAGCCCCGGAGCGGATCGACGGAAGCATCGGCAACTGGAGTCGTTTCACGGGCTGGAGTCCGGCCAATCGGAAAGTCGATGACGCGTGGCCCCGGTTCCGAGGGTGAATCGTAATCGTGCGGCAGCTCGACCGTCCCGGGTTCCGATGTTGGCAGCGAGTCGATCAAAGGCGCCAGATCGAGAGGTGCGATTTGCGTGACCTCCGATGGCGGCTCGGGCGAAGAGATGAACTTGAGCTCATTCGCCGGGTGTGCAGCGGGACTGGGATCGCGAGGTGTCGGGTCGGCGTCCGATTTCTCATCGAGCGATGTGAGCTCGAGACCCGCGGGAGGCGTTGCAGCCACTGAGCTTTCGGCGGCTACGGGTTCCGTGACGTTCGATCGAACCTCCGAACCACCCCGCGACACTTCGGAATCGGGGAACTCCCCGGGCGTCTCAGCATCCATGGGCGAATCGAACTCGAGGTCGAGGAAGACAAGGCCTTCTTTCTTTCTCGCCCGGGGTGTAACGGAACGTCTCGGCTTGAACGCCGGATCGAGGACCCTGATCCGCTCGAGGGTCGCGGTGGCCTCGGATGAGCGGCCTTCGCTCTGGAGAGCGTCGTACAAGAGCTCGAGCTGCTCCAGCGCCTCGTCCTTCCGGTTTGCACGCGCGAGCTGGTCGGCGAGCATCAGGCGGACGTCATCCTGTCCGGGACAAAGGTCGGCGAACTCCTTCAGTGCACGAAACGCTTCGTCCATTTTTCCGACTCGCTGCATCCGGTCGGCATACTCGAGAAAATTCTGCTTTGCGTCGCTGGTGAAACCCTTCTTCGCGCTGATGATCCCAAGCTTGTAGTAAACGACCGTACGGCCAGGGGAGTAGCGCAGAATCTTGTTGCAGAGGGCGATGGCGTTGTTGAAGAAGCCGCCATCGGCGTAAAGGTCGGCTGCCTGCTCGTAATAAGTGATCGCCCGCTCGTTGTTGCCGATGCGGTAGTGCAGGTCGCCGACGCGGTTGTAGAGGGGGACGTCCCGGTCCTCGTCGCTCGTGCGCGCCGTATTCAGGACCTGCTCGTACACTTCAAGAGCTTTCTCGTACTGCTTCTTCGCCTCGAGCTCGGCGGCCTTCTTTTTCAGCTTGGCGATGTTGGACATCTGGTCTCAAGGCGTGGTATCAGCGCGCACCGGGGGACGCCGGCGATCGCGTCGGGTTCAAGTTATCGGAGGGCGCCCGCGGGTAACAGGGTTTTCCATCTTTCCAGGTGCCCATACAACGACGATCACCATACCAATACGGTATCTCGCGAAAATCCTCGACGTCCCAGAGCGCCAGATCGGCCGTGTAACCCGGAGCTATCTGGCCGGTCTGGTCTGTGAGGCCGACAGCGGCGGCGCCGTTTACGGTTGCCGCAATGATCGCCTCGGACGCGCTCAGTCTGAGCTGACTGACGGCAAGTGTGAGAATGAGCGGGAAATTGAACGTCGGGGATGTGCCGGGATTGAAGTCCGTTGCGATCGCGACCGCCGCGCCCGCATCGATCAGGGCGCGTGCCGGAGCCTGTGATGTCTTTCCGAGAAAGAGCATTGTCCCGGGGAGCAGCGTTGCAATCGTCGTCGACGCGGCGAGCGCCCGGATTCCGTCCCCCGATATGGCGGCAAGGTGGTCCGCGGAAACCGCGCCGAGCTCGGCTGCGAGCTCCGCTCCCCCATGCGGCTCCAGCTCATCCGCGTGCAGCTTGAGGCGCAGTCCGGCAGCACGGGATGCAGAG
>DATAIM010000178.1:0-2268 GCA_036262655.1 Gemmatimonadaceae bacterium
GATCAGCTCGATGCCGTTTCGCTGGCGCTCGACCTCACGACGGATTATCGCCGCGACGTCGGGATCGTATTCCGACAGCATCGGCATCTGGGCCCGCTCCTCGATGTCAGTCTGCTCCATCACCGTCTCCCTGCGCAATTACAGCTGCTTCAGCGTCGATTTTCTGAACACGACGCGCGTGTCTCCCGCCTTCGAAAGGCGTTTCGAGCCATATCTTCATGATCTCGATAGCGTCCCCGTCAGACACGAATCTAGCCGGAACCACGAGAACGTTCGAGTCGTTATGACGCCGCGACAGCTCAGCTATCGCCGGCATCCACGCAAGTGCCGCCCTTACATGGGGATACCGGTTTGCGACAATATCGACGCCGACGCCGCTGCCACAGAGGAGAATTCCACGCCTCGCATCTCCGGACGAGACCTCACGAGCCAGTGGATGCGCGAAGTCTGGATAATCGGTGGGCTCCGCGGAGCTCGCGCCAAGATCCTGAACTGTGTAACCCATTCCCTCGAGCTCGCGCTTGAGTTTTTCCTTGAGCTCGAACCCGGCATGATCGGTTGCGATGGGGATGGTCTCGCCCGCACCCGTATTCACCCGCCCGCGCTCCACTTTTTCTGGACTGATTTCAGCCGGCGCTCAGCGAGACGGTCCGCGGCGACATAGGATGGAATGGCTTCTGTCTTTGCGATCTCAAAGACGCTGAGAACGGTGTCGTAGATCTCGTCGGCTTTTCTCAACGCTCGCTCGGAATCCCATCCTGCGACTTCTCCGAAAACGTTGATCACCCCGCCGGCGTTCGCGACGTAGTCGGGGGCGTACAGCATGCCCATCTCTTCGAGCTTGTCACCGTGGCGAGGCTCGAGTAGCTGATTGTTCGCGCCACCGGCGATGATCTCCACCCTCAGCTTCGGCAGGGTATCATCGTTGATGATGCCGCCGAGCGCACACGGAGCAAAGATGTCCGCTGCGGCCGAGTAAATCTCATCACCGTCCACTACCCTCGCTCCAGTGTCTCGTGCAACGCGCGCGGCCCGCTCAGGATCGATGTCGGAGACAATGAGTTCGGCGCCTGCCTCATGAAGCTCACCGGCGAGGTAGCGCCCGACGTTTCCGCAGCCCTGAAGCGTCACCACCTTCCCGGTCAGATCGTCGGACCCCCAGCGGTGCTTCGCCGACGCCTGGATCGCGCGGAACACTCCATGGGCCGTGACGGGAGAAGGATCGCCTGACTTATGCTTCAATCCGGCGACGTGGCTCGTCTCCATGTTCACGTAGTCCATGTCAGCCGTGCCGGTGCCGACATCTTCGGCAGTTATGTAACGCCCTCCGAGGCTCTCGACGAATCGGCCGTGGGCGCGGAAGATCGCTTCCCGATCCGTCGTGCGGTTGTCGCCGACAATTACGGATTTTCCGCCGCCCAGATCGAGGCCGGCAACCGCGTTCTTGTAGGTCATCCCGCGCGAGAGCCTCAGCGCATCCGTGATCGCCGCCTCGTCGGAATCGTATTGCCAGAACCGGGTTCCTCCGAGTGCCGGACCCAGCGCCGTGCTGTGAACCGCTATGATCCCCCGGTAGCCGCATGACGCGTCGCTAGCGACGACAACTTCCTCGTGCCCCATCTCGGCCAGCTTTTCGAATAGTTCCATTGATTGATTTTTTTTTGCGATTGTTGGGTGGGGCGTTTGTGCTAATCGTGGGAGTACTGCTCGCGCGCAATGACAATTCTCTGAATTTCGGACGTGCCTTCGTAAATCTCGGTCACTTTCGCATCGCGGAACAGCCGCTCGACCGGATAATCCTTCACGTACCCGTAGCCGCCGAAGATCTGAACAGCCTGGTTCGTGCAGAACATCGCCGTCTCGCTCGCGAAGAGCTTTGCCATCGAGGTCGCCTGCTTGACGTTCTCGCCTCGGTCTTTCGCTGCTGCTGCTGCATGCAGAAGTGTTCGCGATGCCGCTACACGCGTCGCCATATCAGCCAGCTTGAACTGAATCGCCTGGAACTCGCGTATCGCTTTTGAGAACTGCTGCCTCTCACCTGCGTACGCAGTCGCCGCGTCGAGCGCCGCTCGGGCGATGCCGATTGCCTGAGCGGCAATCCCGAGCCTGCCGTTCTCCAGCGACTGCATCGCGTACACGAAACCCATCTGCGGCTCACCGAGCAGATTGGCGTGCGGTACTCGAAGGTTGTCGAAGGTGAGCTGAACTGTGGGGGATGATCGCAGCCCAAGCTTGTCTTCCTTCTTTCCCACATGAAAGCCGGGAAGA
>DATAIM010000179.1:0-7263 GCA_036262655.1 Gemmatimonadaceae bacterium
AGGCCGAGGCCGATGCGCCACTCATTACTCTCGAGGCAGTGGTGCAGGGGGTGATGAAGCGTGCCGGTGAACCGTTCGAGCCCGAGCGGTTATCTGCTCACGAGTTTCAGACGATCATCGGGTGGGTTGCGCCGGCTCCGAATACCTGAGCAGCACTGCCCGGTGGATGTCGCGGGAATCCTCCAGCGTTTCCCCGCCTAAGGCAAGCCAGTCGGGGGCAATGATAAAGGGATAAACCTGGTCTCCCCCTGCGGACCCGTGTGCTCCTACCTGATCATCGAACGAGATGATCTCATCCCCGTCGTATGCGCCGAAAAGAACACAATCTCCAGCGTTTCGCTGATTCACCAGGGAGTCGACCGCCTTCAGCAGGTAACTCTCAGTGCCGTATACCTGCATCGGATTCACACCTTCGATCACGCTGATACGCCCTTCGCGAAGAAGCGCTTTCCCGGATTTGCCTTCGACGTGAACACCTTCCGGAGTTCTGGTGGCGATAAGGCCGATGCCGGAATGAGCGAGAAGCCCCGTATACAGCTCGCGCCAGCGCTGATCGGATATGATATCGGAAAGGAAGAGCTGGTGATCCTTCGCCGCAAAGTAGATGAGCGCGAGGCAGGAGCTGTATGTGACCACGACGTCGTGAGTGGCAGAGACGCGGTATTTCTCGGGAAGGATGATCTCCCTCAGCCCATAACGACTGCGAAGCCAGTCCCTCGCACGCCGCAGCGCGCGCCGAGTGCGAGTGCGGCGGGGAGGAGTGATCAGTGCAACCGCTTCGATCACGTCCGGAGCGATGTCGGCATACTCGCTCGCCTCCGAGTGGCTGGTCAGCACTTCACCATCGAGTAGCCTCTCGACGGTTACACCAAGTGACTCGCCAAACTTCACCCTATAGCTCTCTGCCGGCGTCATGCCGTGATCGGAAAGGATTACAAGATCGTACTGCCGCCCTCCGGCCATCCGGGCCATTCTCCAGATCTCCGAGATGCGAGCGTCGGTTCTGCGGAGATCGCTCAGCGCCTGCTTGCTCGATGGGCCAAAATGATGCGCGAGCTCGTCGTACTGCATGAACGTGCTGTATATCACTGGGACGCCGAGATATACGTCGAGCAGGATCGCCATCGTCTGAAGCTCGCGGATAATCACGTTGCTGAGAATCCGGATGAACGGAAAGATTCCCTCCGAGTGCGTGACGTTCCGCGCTATCTCCCCTCGCAGCCGCTCCCACTCCTCCAGGAGATACTCGAGAACGCTCTGCAGCATCATCCGCGCAATGCGGATTGGATGGAGCAAGAGCAACATTGCCATCCGCTTTCCGCCGAGCCTCTGGTAGACGGACATTCGCTCGCGTGTCGCCACCGTGAAGGCCACCGTTTGCGCGTCGCCGTCGAGGAGATTCACATAGCTCGACCCTCCTGCCAGCGCCCCCGGCGTCGTGATCCGGTCGCGTATGTACTGCACTCCCTCAGGAGCGTTGCAGGTAACCACCTTTCGTGCGGCCTTGTCGTAGAAGCGAAACGCAGGTATGCCGTCGTTCTCGCCGTGAAAGATTCCCGCCTGGCAGTACGGCGTTGCCGACGGGAGTCCGCAGAACCACCGCCGAATGGTGAACCGCCCGTCGCGTAGCAGCCGTTCAATCGTCGGGCAGTAGCCGCGCTCCACCGCTCGATGAAGATCGGCGTGGGCGAGCGCATCAACCTGAAGCATTATCAGTCCACGGCGGCCGTCATGCTGGCGTTTCTCTCTCCGGAACAGCCGGTACTTCGATCTGTAGTACCAGCCCAGCAGGGGCCCAGCGCGAGGATGCTCGCGCCGATCGATCACGCCACTGCTTCTGACACGATCCTCAGCAGCTGACGCACAGGCACCGGTTTGAGCAGAACGTCTTCGCAACCGGCGGCGATGCAGCGTGCCCGGGTCGTCGAGTCAGTGTGGCCTGTCATCGCGTATGTAGTGAGAGGCTTGAGCCCGCGTGCGGCGAGCGCGCCGATTACGGTCAAACCATCTCCATCGGGCAGATTGATGTCGAGGAGCATGACGCTGGGACCAGTCATACCGCCCCACGCAGCTGCCTCTGTTGCCGTCGTCGCGACGGTTACATCGAAGCCCGCTGACTCGAGCAAAGCCTTCAGTCCGCTGCTGATCATCGGGCTATCCTCGACGAGCAGTACGCGGGCAGTCACTGAGCACTCCCTCGCACCGGCAGTGTAAAGAAAAACCGGCTCCCGCAGCCGAGCTCGCTCTCCACCCAGATCCGGCCTCCGTGAAGCTCGACGAATCGGCGCGCGATGGTGAGCCCGAGACCGGTTCCGTGATGAGCTCGCGACGCGGATGAATCGACTTGTGCGAACTCACGAAAAATCAGCTCGTGATGATCGGGTGCGATTCCGCGCCCCGTGTCGCCGACCTCGACGAGAACGAGGTTGCCGGGATTCTCAGGGCTCATCCGCGCGTTCAACCACACGCGACCGCCCCCCGGCGTGAACTCGAAAGCGTTTCCGAGGAGGTTCGTGAGAACATGAATGATCTTGTCCCGGTCCGCGCGGATTCGGGGAATGTCGGCGGCAAGGCAGCGCTCGAGAGTCAAGCCTTTCCGTGCGACGAGTGACTCGTTCAGTGCCGTAACCTGATCTACTACCTCGTGAATGGAGAATTCAGATTCGACGAGTGTGAGGGGCTCGCTCGAATCGCGGGCATGCATCAGGATTTCGGCGATCATGTCGAGAAGCTGCCGCCCGCCGGTGATGATGACGGAGATGCTCTCCCGCTGCTTGGGCGATACCTCTCCGAGAATCCCCTCGCGAAGAATCTCCGCGTGAGTGATGATCGCGGTGAGAGGAGTGCGCAGATCGTGCGAGATGTTCGACAGGAACTGTGTTTTCAGTACATCGCGATCCCGCAAATCGGCGATTACACGCTGCGCTTCGATGAGCTCTGCTTCGAGGCGGGCGAGCCGGTCCTTTGCAGATTCGATTTCCGCTCCATTTTTCGGTGCGCGCGTATCAGGCATCGGCGGGCAATGGAATGATCGGATGCAAGGATGTGATCACTACGGCTCTGAGCGGGTATAATAGATGACAAGCCGTCTGTGACGTTTCATGGATGGCACGACGATTGCCCCGTTCGAACGTCTTAAAAGCTTGTGCTGCAACCGTTTCGGGCGAGCGTCTTACACAATGGAGGCAGCTCTGATGTCAAAATATACCCCTCGTTGGAGTGCGGCGCTGGCACTCTGGCTCGCCTTGTCGGCCACCGCGTGCAAGGACAACAAAAACAACGACTCGCTCGCACAGGACACATCGCTGAATCGTGACCTGCAGATGGCCAACCAGGATACGGCAGCGCAGCCAGCACTCCAGGACGTTCCGGCGGCGGGTGCTCCAACGCCCCCGGAGCCCGCTACAACCGCCCCCATCGTTCGCACACCTCAGCGTTCGGGGGGAACGGTCGTGCGTACTCCGCCTCGCGCCCCGGCGAGAACGAGGCCGCTCCCGACAGAGCCGACTACTCCGGCTCCGACGACGACAGCGAGCGGGAATACAGTGACACGCGGGCCGTCCGGATCCGAGCGCGCGCTCGGGACGATTCCGGCCGGCGCCGAGGTCAACCTGTCTTCAAACTCGCGCATCTGCACGAACACGCATCGCGTGGGTCAGCGGTTCAACGCTACTGTGAGCAATGCCGTCGAAGGCTCGAACGGTGCCGTCATCCCAGCGGGAGCGACCGCAACGGTGGAGATCACCGAGCTCAACCGCAGTGAAAATGCGAACGACCCCGTTAAGATGGGCTTCCGGGTCGTATCCGTGACATTTGGCGGAAAGACGTATCCCGTCTCCGCGACGACGACGTACGCCAACGTGGATCGCGTCAAGAATCAGCCGAAGGACAAGGACGTTCAGAAGGTCGTTGGCGGGGCGGCCGTCGGCGCGATCATTGGCCAGATTCTCGGAAAGGACACGAAGTCGACGGTGATCGGCGCCGCGACCGGTGCAGCAGCGGGAACAGCCGCTGCAGCCGCTACATCAAACTACGAGGGATGCGTGCCGTCGGGCGGAAGAATAACAATCACACTCGACGAAGCGACCACCGTTCAGGCGTAAAGCTCAATCGCGACAAAAAAAACCCGGGCCAGGTGCCCGGGTTTTTTTTGGAGCGGCAGACCGGCAGGACTGAGAGCTTAGGATCCGCATGAGCTCGTACTCCGCAGCCCTCGTCAGGCGTCAGTATCCCAATGCGCCGCCTCCAAACCCGCGGGTGTCGTCCATGCCTTCCCATCCGCCGCGAACACGACGGATAGCGACTACAGATCCGCCGATGTATCCCTGTAGATCTACCGCATAACCCATCGACCGGAGCTGGTCGAGCGTCGGCGTATCGAATCCCTTCGCATCGACGCGAAGACTATCGGGGAGCGCCTGGTAATGTATTCGCGGTGCAGCCACCGCTTCAGCCAGGCTCATCCTGTGCTCCAGTACATTCACGATTACCTGCGCGACAGACGTGATGATACGAGGGCCTCCGCGCGCACCCAGCACCATGAACAGCCGCTCCTGCGGGTCCAGAACGATGGTCGGAGTCATTGCGCTCAACATTCTCTTGCCGGGGGCGATGGCATTCGCTTCTCCCTGCACGAGGCCGAACTGATTTGCTGCTCCCGGCTGCGACGCGAAATCATCCATCGTGTTGTTCAGGAAGAATCCCGCTCCGGCGACGAAGACACCGGACCCGTAAAGACTGTTGAGTGTCGTCGTGGTGGAAACAGCGTTGCCGGCGCCGTCAACGACGGAATAGTGCGTCGTCTCCATTCCCTCTCGGGGAGGCATCTTCAGGAGAGCTGTCGGAGTCGGCCGCGAACGGTCGATCGTCGCGCGAAGCCGGGCGGCGTAGCTTCGGCTGAGAAGCTGGTTCACCGGCACGCGAACGTAGTCGGGATCGCCGAGTAACGCGTTGCGATCGGTGAACGCTCTCTGAAACGCAGACGCGAAAAGGTGGATGTACTCCGCTGTGCCAAATGCCGGCAGAGACCGAAACCCATCCAGGATGTTCAGCGTTTCTCCAAGAGTCACTCCGCCTGAAGAAGATGGTGGCATTGTCAGCAGTCGATACCCTCTGAAACTCGATGAGACCGGCCGTCTCCATGCGGGCTTGTATTGCTCCAGGTCTGTCGCGGTAATGAGCCCGCAACCGTGCCTTGCACGATCGCTTCGCTCCACGTCGGGGCACTCACGCTGCATCTCCGCGACGATGAGCCGCGCCGTGGTCCCCCTGTAGAACCCATCCGCACCATTCGCGGCGATCAGCTTCAGGGTTCTCGCCAGGTCCGGTTGTGAAAATCTCGATCCGGGCGCGGGCGGTTTGCCATCCGCAAAAAACACAGCTCCGCCTGCGTAGCGTTTGATCGTCGTTTCCTTCGCCGCAAGCGACCGTGGAAGCGCGGAATCCACTACCATCCCCTGCGCCAGTTTGATCGCCGGAGCAAGCACTCTGGACAGAGGCAATGAGCCAAAGCGTTTGTGCGCCGCGGTGAGTCCCGCCACCGCTCCCGGCACTCCAGCAGACGATCGTCCGGCCACTGACCCTCGGGTAACCCGGCCCATCGAATCGAGATACATGTCGCGAGACGAAAGTGCCGGAGCAGTCTCGCGATAATCGAGCGCCGCCGTTCGGCCATCCGCCATGCGAATGATCATGTACCCGCCGCCGCCCAGATTGCCTGCCTCGGGATAGGTGACGGCCAGCGCAAATCCAACCGCAACGGCTGCGTCGACAGCGTTTCCGCCCGATCGAAGAATGTCGACACCTGCCTGAGCAGCCGCGCGGTTGCTGCTTGCAACCAGGGCGTGCGGAGCGACCGTGATCGAGGCGTCTCCCGGTCCGCCGCCGCGACTGGATGCTTCCCGGATTGTCGGCTGAATCGAAGGAGACTGGCTCCGGGCGCGTATCCCGAACGCCAGCATGCCACAGGCGGACACCAGACAAGCGAGCGCAATCGAGCCCCGGCCGGTGGAGCTCACCGGACGCCCAAAACGATATTGACGATTATTTCCGTCGGCTTCGGTCGCCAAATCCGTATCGAAGATTCACTCTGATGGTTCGCTGCCTCAGCGTGTTGCTTTGTTCGCTGGTCAGGCCACTTCGCTCGTGCAGGCCAAGACCGAGGTCCTGGACCACGCTGACGTGCAAAGCAGGGTTGAAAGCGTAACCGAATCCGTACCCGAATGTGAAATACGGGTCGATGTTCCCCCGGGTGGGCTCGAGATCACGCCCCCCATCGTCGCGCCTGAGGTTCCGATACTGCATCACGCCGGCAGATGCTTCAAGCACCTGATGCAGTCCGATGCCGCCTCCGACGTGGAATGACGCAGCGAAGGAAACGACGTCCAGGTGCGATGCGCAGCGCGTGCAGCTCGCGGAAGCGCCGGTCCCGACGTACGTGAACGGCAGGTGGACGTAGGTTCCTGTTGCGCCGATCGACGCCGTGTTCGAGATGCTCTTCTCGAGCGAGGCGCGGAACTGCGGATTCGACGCCCGCCCGAAATCCCAGGTGCTGCCGGTTGCGCCATCACTCACATCGTTCGCGTTGAACAATCCGAGGGAAAGCGATCCCCACGCCGCCGGCTCGCGCAGCGTTGGAACTTTACGTCTTACCTGGGCTTCCGCCGCCGATGCGAGTGATGCCAGAACCAACAGCGCGATTGCTCGTCTCACTGACTCTCCGTTGTCTTGCGGCTCGCGAGAAGTGGCCGGTATGTTCCTCGAATGCTTGATCCACGCGCGACCGAGCGTCGCAATCCGCGGACCGCCTCGATCGACCTCGCGTCTTCCGTGGAAATCGTCGATATCATAAACGCTGAAGACCGCATGGTTCCGGATGCGGTTGCCTCGCAGCGCGAACAAATCGCGAGTGCCATCGACATTGCCGAGCAGTCGTTTCGCGCCGGCGGTCGGCTTTTCTATGTCGGTGCGGGTACCTCGGGTCGTCTCGGTGTGCTCGACGCCAGCGAGTGTCCTCCAACATTCGGTACAGATCCCGGGATGGTGCAGGGAATCATCGCTGGTGGCCTGCCGGCGCTGACGAGAGCACAGGAAGGAGCTGAAGACATCATCGAGAATGGCGCCAGGGAAATGGATTCCCACAATGTCGGGCCGAACGATTTTGTGGTTGTAATCGCTGCGTCCGGAACAACACCATACGTCCATGCTGCAATAGTTCGAGCTGCGGAGCTTGGAGCAAAGACAGGTATCGTTGCCTGCTCCGTT
>DATAIM010000180.1:0-1691 GCA_036262655.1 Gemmatimonadaceae bacterium
CCATTGCGCCTGCTCGAAGCGCACCAGGAAGGCGACCAGCGTCGCCAGGATTACCGACAAAGCGTCGGCGACGAAAAGGTGCCTGTTACGGATTGGCTTCAGCGTCAAGACGTGGTTCTGGCTCGAGGTAGTTCGAAATCACAAAAAAAGAGCACGGGTTCCGCAAGCGTCGGTCTGCCAGCGGCAAGCCCCATGCCCATCCGAATCTATGCAATAATGACTCCGCCACAACTTGGATGTCACACATTGACGCGGACTTACGATATTCTGCAGAGTACTCTAAAAGATTGACTCATGCCAGACCCGATGTGACATTTCTCCGGCTCCACCCGCACCAATACCAGATACCCGACGGAGGCCCGCGCCACAGCGACAGGGCCGGCCGTTAAGTCGCTTTTTCATGGAATCCAGATGAAGACAGCCCTGATCACCGGGGTCACCGGCCAGGACGGAGCCTACCTTGCGCGCCTCCTCCTCTCAAAGGGCTATATGGTCCACGGCCTCAAGCGAAGGGCGTCCTCCTTCAACACGCAAAGAGTAGACAGCATCTACTCGGAGCCTCAGGACGTCCACTCCCGTTTTGTGATGCATTACGGCGATCTGACGGACGCGACCAACCTGATCCGCATCATCCAGGAGTCTCAGCCGGACGAGATCTATAACCTCGCCGCCCAGAGCCACGTCCAGGTGTCGTTTGAAACCCCGGAATACACGGGGAATTCGGACGGTCTGGGAACGCTCAGGATTCTCGAGGCCCTCCGGATCCTCGGCATGCTTCACAAGGCCCGCTTCTACCAGGCGTCCACGTCCGAGATGTACGGAAAGGTGCAGGCAGTTCCGCAGACGGAAACGACACCGTTTTACCCACGGTCCCCTTACGGGGTCGCGAAGCTTTACGCGCATTGGATCACCGTCAACTACCGGGAGGCCTACGGCCTTCACGCATCTTCAGGAATTCTTTTCAACCACGAGTCTCCAATTCGCGGGGAGACGTTCGTCACGCGAAAGATCACAATGGCCGCGGCGCGCATTCGCGAAGGGCAGCAGGACAAGCTCTATCTCGGGAACCTCGACGCTGAACGAGACTGGGGATTCGCCGGCGATTACGTGGAAGGGATGTGGCGAATGGTTCAAGCCGAGACAGCCTCGGATTACGTGCTTGCGACCGGAGAGAAGCATACGGTCCGCGAGTTCTGCCAGGCTGCATTTGGAAGAGTAGGGATGAACCTCGATTTCCGCGGAGAGGGTATCGACGAAGTCGGAATCGACGTTCTCACCGGCCGCGAAGTGATCGCAATCGATCCTCGCTATTTTCGGCCAACGGAGGTTGATCTCCTGATCGGCGACGCCAGCAAAGCGAAGCGGGCGCTTGGCTGGTCCCCCCGTGTCAGCTTCAACGAGCTCGTCGAGATGATGGTCGACGCCGATCTCGCAACAGTGCAGTCAGGTGTGCCCTTCACGATCGAATCGTCCACTGCGGCGCTGCAGTCGCTGCTGAAGTGAAGGACAAGTCTGTTACCCGTTGTTTCGTCGCCGGTCACCGAGGGTTGGTCGGATCGGCGATAGTTCGCGCACTCGGCAGGGCGGGTTACCCGGAGCCCCTCGTCCGAACGCGAGCCGAGCTCGATCTGCTCGATCAGGCGCGTGTGAGCAGGTTCATCGAAGACGAACAGCCCGACATCGTGTTTCTC
>DATAIM010000181.1:0-11825 GCA_036262655.1 Gemmatimonadaceae bacterium
CCTGACCCCCTTTTCCGGATCGAGCCGGCCGACGAAGATCGCATAGTTCCCGCGCTCTTCCGCGACGCTCGCGCCGGAATCAGAACGGGTGAAGTGCGGCTTGACGACGATCTTCTCTGGCGCAAGCCCGCCCTCGATGAATTTCTGCCTGTAGAACTCGGTAGCGACGAGATAAAAGTCGACTCTCGAATTCCACGTTCGCATTGCGCGATGCAGGGTAAGCATCGATGCCACGACCGCCGTCTGGAGAGCCGAGCCGCGATAGCAGCTGTGAACAACGCCGGGCCACGGCGGTGTTCTGCCGAGGCAGTCCTGGCATAACCCGCCGTCGCGAAAAAAATTGGCGGACGGGCACATCAGCCGCGGATTGTCGAGCGACTGAATGACCGGGACACGAGCCGTCTGGCAGGCGTAATACGCGGAAGGCGAAATGAGAGGGAACGTGTTGTGAAAATGGACGATGTCGGGTTTTTCCCTCTCCAGAAGCAGAGAGAGCTTTCGTGTGGTGTTCCATGACCAGAGTGTCTGCGCGGCGACGCTGGCGGGACTTCGGGTCTCGATCGTGTGGTTGTCCTCGACGTACTCGATCACATCGTGCCCGTGCTCGCGCAACAGCTTGACTTCCGATACGAAGGCCGTGTCTTCGCCGCCAGGCTGCAGGTAGTAATTGTGGGCGTGTATGATCTTGCGCTTCTTCATGCCGCGCGGTGAACCGGATACCGTCAATGCGTGGCGGTTAACAAGCGGCGATCCTCAGGCAATGGCGACGCTCTGAAGGGTTTTCCTCGAACCTTCTGTCCTGCTTCCTGTTGTGCGATCGTCACGACGGCGCCTGCGAACCAGTAGTAGAAATATGACAGCATCGGCGCATTGAATACGACGCTTGTCGTCGCATTGATCATCACGCCAACCGTCGTAAGCAGAACAACCGTGCCCATGAGTCTGCGATTCAGGGTCGCCGCGGATCTCGCCACTCTGTACGATGCGGCGAGAAACCCGGCAAAGATTGCAAGGTGCGCGAGAAGCCCCTGAATCCCGAGCTCCACTGCGTACTTCAGGTATCCATTGTCCGCCGTGAGTGGCGCGACCCCGGCTCTCACCGCTGACTGATCACTCGTGCTGAGTCCGGCGCCGAAAGGGTGATCGAAAAACGCATTAAGGCCTTTCGCGAAATCCTTTGAGTGAGATGCGCTGCTTCCCGTTTCCCACATGAGTGTGTCCCAGACAAAACCCGCGAGACCGGGAACGGCGATGATAGCAGCTGCGAGCACAAGCCCCCCGACAACGAATCCGGCTACAGCCCACTCCGGCTTTCGAAGCATCAATACCACAAAAATCAGCTGGATAGCGCACACGAGAATCGTCATGCGCGTCAGGCTCAGGAGCAGACCCGCCCAGATGATGGCGTACTCGATCTTCAGCGAAGTCGTGATACGCCGCGCTGCGCCAAAGACCCAGACGGTCGCCACGGGAAGGAGAATCAGAAACGGTATCGCAAAGCTCTGGCTCGATAGATAGATCGACCCCGCTCTCTGCACGTCGACGTTGCCGATCCGCGTCCAGTAATTCATCGGCAAGCCGTATTCATTCCCGACCGTGAATGCGGAGACGTTCAGAAAATTCTGGAAGTAGGATGCGACGCCGAGCAGTACAAGCATATCGGGAGTGACGAGTATCCTCTCGACGACAGCGACTGCACTGCCGAGGAAAGCGATGATGTAAAGCCGGCGAAGAGTCTGAGGGTCGTCAACGATCTCGGGGCTCGCGCGGCCAACGAAATAGAGCAATACAAAGAAGGCAATGTCCCGGATACCGTAGAGCTCAGCGCCCGGCGGAAGCTCGATCTGGAGAAGGGCCCTGCCGCCGATCAAAAACCCGACAGCGATAGTCAGCAGGGAGACGACTGCGAGATCGATCCAGGTGATGGCGACGCGCGGACCACGGCCCGTCGCCGCGCGAAGAATGACTATGGCAAGAAGGAGGAGGACAGTCGCCTCCTTCCACGCGGCAAAGCCCCGAACCAGGCCGGCCGACAACCCGAGGCCTCCGAACAGCATGGCGACCATCAGGCTGTGGAAAGGCAGCCCCCAGGTGAAGATGGGGAGAGCAACGCGATTGAAGAACGTTCTGCGCGGAGGGGCGTCGGTCATCGCATCGGGAAGGTAACCGAATGGAGCCCCTGACGCGGGGCCCGATTTCACAACAGCGGTGGGAGTCGGCGCGTACAATGATTATCGTATGCGATCGCCTAACTGAAGCCCAATCCAGAGAATGAAGTCATTAGCTGCTCTTGCTGTATGTCTCACGCTGGCACTCGCTCCCGCTCCGGGTGTTGCGCAGGTCGGATCGACGACGGACATCGTCATGGGAAGAGTGACATCCCCTGAGGGCACTCCCGTTGCCGGCGCTCGGATATCGGTTACGTCGGCGGAAACGCAGATCACGCGGACGAAAACCACAGACGCTAACGGGAGGTATTCGCTTCTCTTTCCGGATGGTGGCGGCGCGTACCGTGTTCAGGTGATCGCAATCGGATACAGTCCGCAGACCTTTAGTGTCATTCGGCAGTCGGACGAAGACCGCCTCGTACGCGATGTCGTCCTTGCTCGCACTGCGACTGTTCTCCAGAGCGTGCAAGTACGCGCTCAACCGGAGCGCCGCCAGGGCCAGAGACCGGAGGCGGGATCCACGGAACGGGGTCTTCCTCCGGCCGTCCTGAACCGGCTTCCAGTTGAAGCGGGAGATCTCAACGCTGTCGCGACACTCGCCCCTGGCGTGATCGGAATCGCGGCGACCGACTCCACCCCCGCCTCGTTTTCAGTGGCCGGCCAGGCCGCAGACCAGAACAGCATCACGCTCGACGGGCTTTCATTCGCTTCGGGTACTCTCCCGCAGGAGGCGATCCGCACTACGAGAGTGATAACCAGCACCTATGACGTGGCGCGCGGACAGTTCACGGGCGGCCAGGTGGCGAGCACGACCCGAGGCGGAACGAACTCGTTTCAGGGCGGTCTCAACTATTCCCTGCGTGACCCTTCTCTCGAGTTCGTGGAGGAGCCCGAAAACGCATTCTCCCAGAAATTCACGCAGAACTCCATCAACGGGGGCTTCGGGGGTCCGATAGTCCGCGACAAAGTCTTCGCTTTTGGCGCCGCATCATTCTCGCGGCGCACTGATCCCGTCCAGTCACTTCTTGCCGCCGATCCGCTCGCCTTGCAGCGGCTCGGAACGAACGCAGACTCGGTCACCCGCTTCATCGCGCTCCTGAATCGGTTCGGGCTGCGCCCGACGATCGCAGGCATTCCCGATGACCGGCTGAACAACAATGGGTCAGCGCTCCTGAGGATGGATTTTACCCTCGGAGAAGCTCACAATCTGATGCTTCGCGGAGACTGGCGCGGTGCCATTCAGGACGCGAGCCGAATCTCCGCGTTTTCTGTTCCGCATAGTGGCGGAAGTGCAAACAGCCAGGGCGGTGGCGGAATGATCATGCTGACATCGCACTGGTCCCTTCTCATCAACGAGTTCAGGGCGTACTCCACCCTCGACGTGCGAAAGAGTGATCCTTACGTGCGCGTACCATCCGGGCGCGTCACCGTTGCATCCAATCTTTCGGACGGCTCGGTCGGTGTATCGACGCTGCAATTCGGCGTCAATCCCTCCCTTCCGCAGGAGACCAGGACAGGTTTCACCGAGATCACGGATGAACTCTCGCTCGTGACGCGAAATGCGTCGCATCGAATCAAGCTTGGCGGTTTCGTCAACGAAGACCGAAGCAGGAGCGGATCGTTCTCCAACGCTCTGGGAACCTTTACCTTCAATTCTCTCGAAGACTTCGAAGAGGGCACCCCCGCGAGCTTTACACGGACGCTTGCCACGAAGAAGCGTGAGTCCAGGAGCATCAACAGCGCCCTGTACCTCGGTGACTCCTGGCGCTCGTCGCCTCAGCTGCAATTCGTCTATGGCCTTCGACTCGAGAGCTCGGCCTATCCCGACGCTCCCGAGTACAACCCGGCCGCAGACTCTCTCTTCGCCGTGCGGACAGACCTGTTCCCGACAGAGGTGCACGTCAGTCCGAGGGCGGGGTTCACATACACCTTTGGAGACGGCCAGAGCGGGCCTGCCGTCGCGACGATTCGTGGAGGCTTCGGCGAGTTTCGCGGGCGCGCAGCGTCGCAGCTTTTCGCGTCCGCTTCGAATGCTAACGGGCTTGCGAACGCGCAGTCGCAGATCGTCTGCGTTGGTTCCACTGTGCCCTTACCCGATTGGCAGCTTTTCAATGCGAATCCAGCCGCGGTTCCCGCCGCATGCAATGGCACAAGCCAGCAGTTCGGGAATCAGCGCCGCAATATAGCCGTCTTCAACGAAGACTTTCACGTCCCGCGAGTATGGCGCGCTTCTCTGGGCGCTAACAGAAGGATTGCGGAACGTTACAACTTTTCGCTGGATGCCTCGTTCGCTCACGGCGTTGCGCAGACCAGTGCCCGCGACATGAACCTCGATGCCATTCCGAAGTTCGTGATCTCGAGCGAGGCCAGCAGACCGGTATTCGCACCGCCGACGTCCATCGTGCCCGCGACAGGCGCGATATCGCTTACCGGATCACGCCTTCAGCCGCGGTTCGGCGTTGTCAGTCAGATAAACTCGAATTTGACCTCCGACACCCGCCAGATAACTGCTGCGTTCCAGGGAATAACGACCTCGGCTTTGATAATGAACGCGTCGTACACGTATACACGCTCGACAGATCAGGCTCAGGGTTTTTCGGTAATCGGTGGAGGGCGTTCGGGAGCATCCACAGCGGGAAATCCGAATCGGCCCGAGAGAGCAACGAGCGATCAGGAGCGCCGCCATTCCGTGGTGGCGACGGTCAACTGGCCCATCACGTCAGCGATCGAGCTCTCTGCCGTTGGACGGCTTACCTCGGGTGGTTTTTTCACGCCAATGGTCGGTGGAGATATCAACGGAGACGGTATCCGGAACGATCGGTCCTTCATTTACAATCGGGCCAGCGCCCCCGACACCGCCGTTGCAAACGGGATGTCGCGCCTTCTCGCCATTGCGCCCGCCCGGGCTCGCGAGTGCCTGGAGGCGCAGGTTTCGTCGATCGCCGGGCGCAACAGCTGCTCTATCCCCTGGTCCCCCAGCTTCGATCTCCAGCTCAATCTGAAGCCCGCGAGCTTCGGGCTTCAGCGCAGACTGACGGTCTCGTTCCTCGGGATCAACACTCTCGCCGGGATCGATCAGCTGCTCCACGGGAAGGACATCCATGGCTGGGGTCAGCCCGTCTTTCCCGACGTGACGCTCCTTTACGTGCGTGGCTTCGATCCGGAAACCCGCCGGTTCCAGTATCAGGTGAACGAACATTTCGGCGCTGCCAATGGCTCGCGGAATGCCTTCCGCGTTCCTTTCCAGGTTGCAGTGCAGGGACGTCTGTCGCTTGGCGCCGATCAGGCGAGGCAGCAGATGAATGCGATGTTCGGCGCGCGCGCCGGGGCCAACCTTTCCGTCGAGGAGTTCCGGGAGCGTCTCGCCCATTCCGTGCGGAATCCGGTTCGCAAAATCCTCGATCTCAACGATTCCGCCAAGCTCGAGCTCACTGAGGAACAGAAGGCCAGGCTTTCCGCGATGGGTGACTCGCTTCAGGCCAAGGCGGATACCATCATCGATAAGCTCGCCGAGACGCTCGGGGGCCGCACCGCTCGCAATGCGGACCCGGTTCAGCTGAATATGAAGATGCGTACGGGGATCCAGGATGCCCGGAATCTCGTCATCGAGGGCGTAAAGGCTGCCCACAAGGTACTGACGCCCGAACAGTGGGCGCGGCTTCCGGAGGACGTGAGGAACGCTGAGGATCGGCGACCGGACGAGCGGCAACAACGCGAAGGGCAGCAGGGAGGCAGGCGGCGAGAGCGCCGCTGACAGGGAGGCGCACGCTTTGCGCTGTCGGGTGATCGGCGGGCTAGGCACAAGCCTGCCGATCACGGATATTCCCTCTCTCGCCAACCCCGACGCACGGACTGAATATGTTCGGCTGTTTTCGCAGGCTCGGATGTCTCGTCATTCTCCTCATCCTCGGCGTTCTCGCCTGGTTCAATCGCGAACGGCTCGAGGCCGTGTACCGCCGCTACGCTGGCGCGCCCCCGGCTGCCAACACCGCGAGCGTTATCCGGGTACCTGGCGACTGGGAGCGGCTGTCGCCGGAAAAGGGCACCGCGGGCGAGCGAAAAGTTGAATCGCTCAACGCCCGTACCGGACCTGCATATGTAAATCTCAGCGCCAGCGAGGCCGCGTCGTACATCCTGCAGGGGGCAATTCGTCAGGCGCCAGGCTCGACGCAGCAAGCCACTTCCACGGTCAAGGGTGACCGGCTGTACGTTCGAGCAAATCTCGATTTGAAGGCACTTGGCGCATCGAAGGCGCTCGGTGCCCTCGGCTCACTTCTCGGCGACCGGGATACCGTACAACTCGGTGGGACGATCCACGTGCTCCGCCCGGGTGTGGGTGAGTTCAATGTCAAGGACGTCAAGGTGGGGTCATTCCCCGTTCCATCGGCGATGATTCCCAAGCTCATTCCACGGCTGCGGAAAGGAGACATGCCGGAAGGGCTCTCTTCCGACGCACTGCCGATGAAAATGCCGCACTACATCGGCGATGTTCGGATTTCCGACGGGCGGATCACGGTATACAAGAACACGCAATGAACCGCCGCATTCTGGTCGTCGATGACGAGCAGGGTATCCGGGCAGCGCTTGGCCAGCTGCTGGAATACGAGGGCTACGAAGTCCGCACCGCCTCGAGCGCCGCGGACGGAATCGCCGAATACCAGAAGTGGAAGCCGAACCTGGTGTTCATGGACGTGAAAATGGCGGGTATGGACGGGATGGAGGCGCTGAAGACGATTCGCGAGATCGATCCTCTTGCCACTGTCGTGATGATCAGCGGACATGCGACTATCCGCACCGCTGTCGAGGCGACGCAGCTCGGAGCTTACGAGATTCTGGAGAAGCCGCTCGACACGGACCGTATCCTCGTCATGCTGCGGAACGCGTTCGACCATCTCAATCTGCGCGAGGAGAACTCGCGACTGCGCAACTTCAGCGGCACTCCGTACGACATAATCGGCGAGTCGACCGTCATGCGCGCTCTGGTGGAGAAGATCGAAAAAGTCGGCGCAACTCCAGCCCGTGTGCTGGTTACCGGAGAGAACGGAACCGGAAAGGAGCTTGTAGCGCGAGCAATTCATCGGCACTCGGCGCGTTCCGATAAGACGTTTGTCGAGGTCAACTGCGCCGCGATTCCGGGTGAGCTCATCGAGAGCGAGCTCTTCGGGCACGTGAAAGGGTCGTTCACCGGTGCAATCTCGGACAGAGCAGGCAAGTTCGAGCAGGCTCACAGGGGAACGCTTTTTCTCGACGAGATCGGCGACATGAGCATATCTGCGCAGGCGAAGGTCCTGCGCGTTCTCCAGGACAACGTTCTCACACGCGTTGGCGGGGCGAAGCCGATATCAGTCGATGTCCGCGTCGTTGCGGCGACGAACAAGAATCTCGAGCAGGAGATAGAGGCCGGGCGGTTCCGCGAGGACCTTTACTACCGGCTGAACGTCGTGCCAATCCATGTTCCACCTCTTCGCGAGCACCGTTAGGACATCCCGGCGCTGGTTGAATATTTCGTCTCGGTCCTTTCGGACAGGGAAGGCTTCACGCCCCGCCGGGTGAGCCAGTCGGCGATCGACCGATTGATGTCACTCGATTGGCCCGGCAACGTGCGCGAGCTTCGCAATACGGTGGAGCGAATGTTGATCCTTGCGACAGGGCCCGAGCTCACCGCGAGGGATGTGGACCGGCTTGCCGGCGCCAGAGTCGCGGACGAAACGGGGCTGGGGGGCCTGACGACGCTCAAGACATTCGAGGAGTTCAAGGAAGCCGCTGAGCGCGCTTATCTTCTAGCGAAGCTCCGCGAGTTCGACTGGAACGTGTCCGAAACCGCTCGGGCCGTCGAGATGCCGCGGTCAAACCTCTACAAGAAGATCGAGCGCTACGCGCTTACTCGTGAGCACACATAAAGAATTCCGTCGATGAAACAATTCCAGAATTTTATCGCTGGCGCGTGGGTCCCTCCCGACTCCGGCGAGTACTTCGAGAACCAGAATCCAGCCGACGCGACCGACCTGATCGGCATGTTCCCCTTGTCCGGCGCTTCCGATGTCGCACGTGCCGTGGCAAGTGCGAGGCGCGGCTTTGCGCAATGGCGAGCGACCCCCGCCCCTGCGCGAGGTGATGTACTCCGGGTTGTCGGGGATCTCCTCAGCAGGCGGAAGGAAGAGATCGCCGATGCCATGACGAGAGAGATGGGCAAGCCTCTGACCGAGACGCGCGGGGACGTGCAGGAAGGAATCGATACCGCATATTATGCCGCGAGCGAGGGCCGGAGATTGTTCGGTCACACTGTGCCGAGCGAGCTGCGCAACAAGTGGGCGATGAGCTATCGGCGGCCGATTGGTGTTGCTGGTCTGATCTGTCCCTTCAACTTTCCGCTCGCGATTCCGACGTGGAAAATGTTCCCGGCGCTCGTGTGTGGTAATGCGGTTGTGTTCAAGCCGGCTGAAGACGTGCCACACACGGGATCACTGCTGGTCGAGATACTGCTGGACGCAGGACTTCCGCCGGAGGTAGTGCAGCTCGTGCATGGAACGGGGGAGGCTGTCGGGTCCGCCATCGTTGAACATCCGGACGTCCCGGTCATCTCGTTCACGGGATCCACCGAGACGGGCCGCATCGTCGGAGAGACCTGCGGCCGGATGCATAAGCGCCTGTCACTTGAGATGGGAGGAAAGAATGCGCAGATCGTCCTCGACGACGCAAACCTCGACCTCGCTCTCGAAGGCGCGTTGTGGGGTGCCTTCGGAACGACAGGCCAACGTTGCACCGCTACCAGCCGGTTAATCCTCCAGAAAGGAATTCACGACAACTTTCTCGGAATGCTGGTGGACAAGACAAAAGCGCTCCGGCTGGGCGACGGACGTAAATCGGGTACGGACGTTGGTCCTCTCATCAACGACGCCGCTCTCGCCAAGGTGGAGAAGTACATCGACATCGGGCAATCAGATGGAAACGATCTTCTTTGCGGCGGGCGCCGGCCCGACGGAGGAGGCCTGGCAAATGGAAATTTCTTCGAGCCGACAATCTTCGCCCGGGTCGAAGCCGGCCAGCGTCTGGAGCAGGAGGAGATTTTCGGTCCCGTCCTCTCGGTCATTCGCGTTTCGACTGCAGACGAAGCGTTCGCGGTCAACAATGACGTGAAATACGGTCTGTCGTCCTCCATATACACGTCCAGCGCGGACATCGCTTTCCGCGCGCTTAACGAGCTCGACAACGGAATCACGTATGTGAACGCCCCAACGATTGGAGCCGAGGCACACCTGCCCTTCGGCGGGGTAAAGCAGACCGGCAACGGGCATCGTGAAGGCGGGTGGCAGGTGTACGAGTTCTATTCGGAGACGAAAGTCGGCTACGCCGACTTCTCCGGAACTTTGCAGCGCGCGCAGATCGACAATTACCTGGGGTCCCCGGACTGACAGAGAGAAGCGGACGCGAATGAACTTCACCGAGCGGCGCAGATCGAGCGCACTCAACCGCGCCAACCGGCGACAGAGCGGCACACTCGCGTTTCTCTGGGAGTGGTTCCGCTCGGTCGTCATGGCGCTCGCGCTTTTTCTCGTTCTGCGGTCGTTTTTTGTCGAGGCGTTCAAGATTCCCACGGGCAGCATGGAGGGCACACTGCTCGTTGGGGATTTTCTGCTCGTCAACAAGCTGGTCTATGGGGCGGAGGTTCCGTTTACCGGCGTGAAGCTCCCGGCTATCCGGCCGCCACGCCGTGGGGACATCATCGTCTTCCAGTGGCCTGTCGACCGCACCAAGAATTTCGTGAAGCGCATCGTGGGAATGCCCGGAGATACGCTCGAGATGCGAAATGGGCAGCTCGTGCTGAATGGGAAGCTCCAGCGTGAATCGTATGCTGTGCACACTTCTCCGGGCTCGGATGTATCCGATGAAGAGTTCAACTGGCAGCTCGCGTACCTGCTGAACGCTTCACGTCCCGTGAAGGAAGCACCACGGGCCCCAGCCGTGGTAGCAACGCTCGAGGCGCGGCCCGGCTACCACCCATCGCGTAACACCTGGGGCCCTCTGGTCGTCCCTCGAGGGAATTACTTCGTGCTCGGCGACAACCGGGACAACTCGCTCGACAGCCGCTATTGGGGATTCGTCGCCGCCTCACTTGTGCGCGGCCAACCTCTCGTTGTCTATTATAGCTACGACCCCGACGGCGGCGTGAAGCTCGACTGGCTCACCCGGGTTCGGTGGAAACGTTTCGGCGAGATGATCCAGTAACAAACGTTGCGGCGTCGCTGTCAGTCGATGTCAGGTACACTACCGCGGTCGTAGTAAGGAGCAGCATCGGGTATGGCGGTCTCGGTAACTCGAAAATCGCAGTATGACGAAGGCTCGCTGGATCAATACCTTCGGGACATCAGCGTCTATCCGCTGATAACGCGCGAGGAAGAGGTCACCCTCGCGCAGCGCATTCGCCTGAACGATCAGGAGGCGCTGGATAAACTCGTCCGGTCGAATCTTCGCTTCGTCGTTTCGGTCGCGAAGAAATACCAGAACCAGGGCGTTTCACTTTCCGACCTGATCAACGAAGGCAACCTCGGCCTCATCCGCGCGGCGCACAAGTTCGACGAGACCAAGGGGATCAAATTCATCTCCTACGCCGTCTGGTGGATCAGACAGAGCATCCTGCAGGCGCTCGCTGAGCAGTCCAGAATCGTGAGGGTTCCGCTGAATCGCGCGGGCGCACTACATCGCATCGGGAAACGCGCCAGCACTTTGCTTCAGGAGCTGGGAAGGCAGCCGACGCACAGTGAGATCGCCGAAGGACTCGACATCACGGAAGAAGAAGTCGCGAAGACGATGCTGATCTCGCAGGTGCATCTCTCTCTCGACGCGCCGATGACGCCGGGCGAGGACAATCGCCTTCTGGATTATCTTCCCGACACGACGAACCGAACGCCCGACGAGCAGACCTTCGAGAAGGCGCTGACTGAAGCCATCGAGGAATCCCTGTCGGGACTGAAAGAGCGGGAGTCGAAGATTCTGAGGCTGTACTTCGGGCTGGATGGTGAGGATCCGATGACACTCGAAGACATCGGCACCCTCCTCGGAATCACGCGTGAGCGAGTCCGGCAGATAAAGGAAAAAGCGTTGCTCAAGCTCCGCCATAATTCCCGTCGCCGCTCTCTGGAGTCGTTTCTAGGGTAGCCGCATCGGTAACCGCGGTGGGAAGCCGTGGTGAACGAGCCTTTCCGGCGGTTAGATTGGTGGCATGGCAAGCCAATCCTCTTTCGACGTGACAACCGGCGTCGATCTCCAGGAAGTCGATAACGCCGTCAACCAGGCGCAGAAGGAGATCGCGCAGCGCTACGACTTCAAGGGCTCCGTCGCCACGATCGAGTTCAAGCGCAACGAAGGTGTTCTCGACCTCACGGCGGAATCGGAATACAGAATGGAAGCATTGTTCGATGTGCTCCAGGCAAAGCTCATCAGGCGCGGAGTTCCGGTGAAGAATCTCGACATCGGAGACGTGAAACCGGCCGGAGGGGATAAGGTTACTCGGCAGGTCAAGCTCAAGATGGCGCTCGACGGAGACACCGCGAAGAAAGTCTCGGCAGCGATCAAGGACGCGAAGCTCAAGAAAGTGCAGGCGGCCATACAGGGAGATCAGGTCCGCGTGTCGTCGCCATCGAAGGACGAGCTCCAGGC
>DATAIM010000182.1:0-7216 GCA_036262655.1 Gemmatimonadaceae bacterium
AGGTCCTTCTCGTTCGAGCTCGGCAGGATGACCTGCCGGAGCCCGGCCCGGTAAGCGGCAAGAACTTTTTCCTTTACTCCGCCGATCTCGAGCACTTTCCCGCGAAGGGTGACCTCGCCGGTCAGCGCCGTATCGCGCCTCAGTGGCCTCTGGCTCAGCACACTTGCAATCGCGAGAGTTATCGCCGCACCCGCACTGGGGCCATCCTTGGGAATTGCTCCCGCTGGAAAGTGGACGTGCACATCGCACTCGCGGAATTCGTCCTTTCCGATCCCGAGTACGTCGGCTCGCGATCGCACATACGAGAATGCGGCGTCCACCGATTCCCGCATTACGGAGCCAAGCTGTCCAGTCACCGTAAGCTTGCCCGAGCCCGGCATCCGCAATGCTTCGATGAGCATCAAATCACCGCCCGTCGCGGTCCATGCAAGGCCGGTAACTGCGCCGATCTCAGGCTCCTGCTCCGCGGACTCGAGCGCGTAGCGTGGATTCCCCAGAATCTCCGTGACCAGTGTGGTATCGACTATCCACGCGCCTGCCTCCCCGTCGGCTTTGCGCCGCGCGCGCCGCCGCATGATGGCGGCCAGATCGCGCTCGAAGTTGCGCAGGCCGGCCTCTCGCGAGTACCGGCTCGAGATGAACCCAAGCACTTCGTCGGTGAACTGCAGGTCCTTGTCAGTAAGCCCGTGCTCATCGAGCAGCCGCGGCAGCAAGTAGCGCCACGCGATCTCCACCTTCTCCTCGACCGTGTAGCCGGCGATGCGGATGATCTCCATCCTGTCGCGGAGTGGTGGTGGAATGTCGTGGATGTTGTTCGCGGTGCAGATGAACAGCACCTGCGAGAGATCGAACGGAACGTTGAGATAATGGTCGACGAAATTCTGGTTCTGCGATGGATCGAGCACCTCGAGCATCGCCGCCGTGGGATCGCCCGACGCATTTCCGCCGCTCATCTTGTCGATCTCGTCGATCATGAATACAGGGTCCCTCACCTGGACACGCCGCAGCGCCTGGATGAGTAGACCGGGAAGCGCGCCGACGTAAGTGCGCCGGTGTCCGCGAATCTCCGCCTCGTCCCGAACACCGCCGACCGAAATCCGGTAGAACTCGCGCCCGATGGCTGTCGCGATGGCTTCTCCGAGAGAAGTCTTGCCTGTGCCGGGAGGTCCGGCGAAGCAAAGAATCGGGCCGTGCGGATCATTGCCGCGAAGCTTGCGCACGGCGAGGAACTCGACGATACGGTCCTTCACCTCGTTCAACCCGTAGTGCCGGTCTTCCAGCGACTTCTCGACAGTCCTGAGCTCGATCTCCTCCTTCCCCGATCGCTTCTCCCAGGGGAGCGAGATGAGCCAGTCGAGGTAGGTCCGAATCACCTGGTATTCACTCGATGCCGGCGAAAGCTGACGCAGACGCTCGGTCTCGCGACGTGCCTCCTGAGCCGCGCGCTCGGTCATCTTCGTCTCTTCGATCTTGCGCAGCATCTCGACCGCTTCCTTCTCACCCGGATCTGTCTCGCCGAGCTCAGCCTGGATCGCGCGCAGCTGCTGGCGTAGATAGAACTCGCGCTGATGCTGCTCGATCTTGATCTCAGTCTGCCGCTTCACGTCTTCCACGACATGCGCTCGTGCAACTTCGCGCTCGAGGCGTGTTAGCAGGAAGCGCAGGCGCTGGCCAATGTCGAGGCGCTGAACGATCTCGTCCTTGTCGGAGATCTTGAAGTTCATGTTCGTCGCCGCGAGGTCGGCGAACCGGCCGGGATCGGAGACGTTCATCTTGAGGATCGCCGGCACCTCATCCGGAATTCTATCCACCAGCTGAGCGAGAGTCTCGGCGGCGGTGACAACTCTCGTGACCAGCTCGTCGACCTCATTCGGTGCGGGCGGCACTTCCTTCGCGCATTTGACCTGAGCGACGGGAAACGGCGTCCGCTGGGAGATGCTGTCGACGACAATGCGGCGCAGGCCCTGAAGCGTGATCTGCACCGTTTCCCCGGGGAGGTTGATCCGCTCGTGTACACGCGCGGCGACTCCAACGCGCCCCACGAATGTGTCGAGATCGACCGGTTCCTCGTGATCGCCGGTCGCGACTACGAGAGCGACGATCAGCCCCGCTCCAGGATTCTCCCGCAGCAGGGCGAGATTTTCCGGTGCCCCCATCTGCACAGCGATCGTGCCGAGCGGATATACAATCGTCGACCGCAGCGCCATCAGGGGGAGAGCCGGCGGGATCTCGGACTTGAGGATATCGTCCTTACGCTGAGTCTTCGGCATCATCCAAAAGTTACAAGCGGCGGGGGAGCGTTCAACATCTCCCTTACTCCTCCCGAACGAGTGTCAAGCCGTCACTTCCGGCGGTTTCCGCTTCAGCAGCTCGAGGAAACCCGGTTCGGATCTCAACGGGTCCAGATCCGGGTCGTGCTCGATCCACTTCCAGTGCCCGAAGCCATGATTCAGCGCTTTCTGAAGCGCTTCGATGGCTTCCGCCGCCTGACGCTCGATCGAGAACGCGCAGGCGATGTTGTAGAGCACGGACGGATCATCGGGATCCATCGAAAGTGCGCGGCGGTTCCACTCCCGCGCCTTCTCCGACTCGCCAAGCGCAGTGAGCGAAACCGCCCCCATGTAAAGCGCTCGCGGATCATCGGGAGTCAGCTCAAGGTGCTTTCGCGCGGTGTCGTAGGCTTTCCGTGAAGCCTGGATCGATTTCTCCGGCTGGCCCAGGGTGCTGTAAGTGTTTGCAAGCAGCGCGAGGGTAGCGTAATCGTCCGGCCTGACTGCGATCGCGCGCTCGAACCATTTCGCAGCGTCTGCGTTGCGTCCCTGGGCGATGCACGACCGCGCGTAGAAGTAAGCGGCCTCGAACGATTTCGGATCGAGCCGCATTGCCATCTCGAACTCTCTGTCCGCTTCCTCGAAGCGCTCGCTCAGCGATACGGCCAGGCCGCGCGAAGCATGCGCCTCGGCGAGTCCGGGGGCGAGCTCCAGCGCCCTCAGGCTGGCGGCATCGGCGCGCTTGAGGTTGCCCGGCGAAGCATCGAAGTACTGGTACAGAAAAGAACAGCAGTCGGCGACACCGGCGTGCGCCAGCGCATAGTTGGGGTCGAGCTCGATCGCGCGCTCGAACATCTGCCTGGCATACTCGTGGCTCTTCCGGCGGTGCTGATGGAAGTACTGCCGGCCCCGCAGATAGAAGCCGTATGCCTCCACGTTAGGTGTATGGACCTGTTCGATCGCGCGCTTCTCGTCGTCGCTCAGGACCACTCGGAGTGCAGCGACGATGCTCTGCGCGATCTCATCCTGGATCTCGAACACGTCTTCCAGCTCGCGATCGAAACGCTCGGCCCATAGCTGCTCGTTGTTTTCCGCATTGACCAGCTGTGCAGTGAGGCGAAGCCGCTTGCCCGCCTTCCGCACGCTTCCCTCGAGAATGGTTCCAACCTGGAGTCGCCGCCCGATCTCGCGTATATCGTCGTTCTTGCCCTTGAAGCTGAAAGACGAAGTCCGGGATGAGACCTTGAGCGCCTTGATCTTCGAGAGCGCCGTGATGATTTCATCGGCGATTCCGTCCGCAAAGAAATCACCTTCCGGATCCGAGCTCATGTTGGTGAACGGCATCACCGCGATCGACTTTCCGCCGGACGCGCCGCCATGGAGCGGACTTCCGTCGGGAGTGGAGAGGTGCGTTGCGACGAGGGCCCTGGCGAAATCCATCGTCGTAGCGAACCGGCCGGAAGCATCCTTCGACATTGCGCGGATTATCGCTGTCTCGACTTCCTCGGCCGTGTCGGAATGGACCGCGCGCAGCGATGGCACCGGCTCACTGAAGCGCTTGCTGAGAACGGCCTGCGCCGTGGCACCAAGGAAAGGCTTGCGTCCCTAGACCATTTCGTAGAGCACGCAGGCGAGGCTGTACTGGTCGCTGCGCCCGTCGATCTCACTCTCCCCCGCGGCCTGCTCGGGACTGACGTAAGCAGGTGTACCAATCATCATGCCGGTTTGCGTCAGTGTGTCCGCCGACGCGGCACTGAGCGCTTTCGCAATGCCAAAATCCATCACGAGAGCTTCACCGTCCTGAAGCATGACGTTCTCGGGCTTGATATCGCGGTGGACGATGCTTTGCCGATGCGCATAGTCGAGCGCACTCGCGATTCCACGAACGATCTGGAGCGATTCCGCAACGGGAATCTGCCCTTCACGCAGCAGTCTGTCGCGAAGCGTCTCCCCTTCCACGACCGGCATCACGTAATAGAGGTGTCCACCCGCCTCGCCCGAGTCGAACAGAGGCACGATGTGAGGGTGGTTGAGGCGGGCGACGAGCTTGATCTCGCGAAGGAACCGGTCCGGCCCAAGGGCGGAGCTCAGCTCGGGGTGAAGGACCTTGAGTGCGACTCGCCGGTCGTGGCGAAGATCTGTGGCGAGATAGACGGTTGCCATTCCACCGCGACCGAGCTCGCGATCGAGGTTGTAGCGGGAGATCAGGGCTGACTCGAGTCCTTTATGCATTGGCAGCGGCTGATGTACCGCTTTCTGCTGGACGTCGGGCAAGAAGAGCGGCGAACGCGGGAAGATCTCTGACAGTATCGAGGGACGAATCGTGGTCGATCCATTTCCAGTGGCCGAAGCCGTTGTCCACGGCTTTGTTCAGTGCCGTCACGGATTCATCCGTAAGACCGAGCTTGGCAAAATTGCAGGCAATGTTGTAGAGCACTGACGGGTCGTCGGGATCCATTGCGAGCGCGCGGTTGTTCCAGTCGCGAGCCTTTTCTGCCTCGCCCAGTGTGGTCAGTGCCGCTGCGCCCATGTACAGGGCACGGGGGTTGTCCGGGTTGAGCTCGAGGTGCTTCCGCGCGCGGTCATATGACTGCCGCGCTACACGAATCGAGTCCTCCTGCCGGCCAAGCTCCGCCAGAGTGTCCGACAAAAGGAACAAAGCAGCGAAATCATCGGGTCGAACGGTGACTGCCCGCTCGTACCACTTTGCAGCGTCTTCCTTCTTGCCCTGAGCTGCGCAGGCACGAGCGTAGAAATACGCGGCCTCGAAAGACTTGGCGTCGAGACGCATCGCTTTCTCGAACTCGCGCTCTGCTTCCTCGAAGCGTCCGCTGAGGGAGACGGCCAGCCCGCGGGATGCGTGTGCTTCGGCCAGTCCCGGGGCGAGCTCCAGCGCCCGCAGACTCGCGGCATCCGCGCGGGCGAGATTCTGCGGCGAAGCGTCGAAGTACTGGTAGAGAAACGAGCAGCAATCCGCGACCCCGGCATGCGCCAGCGCGTATCCCGGGTCCAGCTCGATGGCCCGCTCGAACATCTGTCGGGCAAACTCATGCGCGCGCCGGCGATGCTGATGGAAGAACTGCCGCCCCCGCAGGTAGAACTCGTATGCTTCCACATTGGCAGTCGGCACCTGCTCGATCGCCTTCTTCTCGTCTTCCGTGAGCACTACTCGCAGGGCGGCAACGATGCTGGAGGCGATCTCGTCCTGGATCTCGAACACGTCCTCGAGCTCCCGGTCGTAGCGCTCCGCCCAGAGCTGCGAATTGTCGGTTGCGTTGACTAGCTGGGCGGTAACGCGAAGGCGTTTGCCCGATTTTCGGACGCTGCCCTCGAGCACTGTGCCGACCTGGAGCTTTCTTCCGATCTCTCTTATGTCCTCGTTCTTTCCCTTGAAGGAGAAGGACGAGGTTCGCGACGAAACCTTGAGGGCCTTGATCTTGGAAAGAGCGTTGATGATTTCCTCGGCGACTCCATCGGCGAAGTACTCGCCTTCCGGGTCCGCGCTCTGGCTGATGAATGGAAGTACCGCGATGGACTTGGCGCTTCCCGGTCCGGCAGATGTGAGAAGACTGCCATCCGGTGTCGACAGGTGAACCGCAACGAGAGCGCGCGCGAACGCTATGGTCGTCGAGAAGCGCTCCTCGCTCGATTTCGACAGTGCCTTCTCTAGCGCCGCTTCTATCTCGGGAGTGGCATCACGAAAAACGTCTCGAATCGACGGTACGGGCTCGCTGAATCTCTTGCTGAGAACGGCCTGCGCTGTCGGCCCGGTAAAAGGCTTTCGTCCGGAAAGCATCTCATAAAGGACGCATGCGAGACTGTACTGGTCGCTCCTTCCATCGATGACCATCTCGCCTGCCGCCTGCTCCGGGCTCACATACGCGGGAGTACCGATCATCATCCCCGTCTGCGTGAGTGTGTCGCCCGCGGCTACGCTGACGGCTTTCGCGATGCCGAAATCGGTGACGAGCGCCTCACCGTCCTGAAGCATCACGTTCTCCGGTTTGATGTCGCGGTGAACGATGTTCTGCCGGTGAGCGTAATCGAGCGCGCTCGCGATTCCGCGAACGATCTGAAGTGATTCCTCGGTGGATATTCGACCATCGCGAAGAAGCCGGTCGCGGAGGGACTCGCCATCTATCAGCGGCATCACGTAATAGAGAAACCCGCTTGCTTCCCCCGAATCGTAGAGGGGGACGATATGCGGATGATTGAGGCGGGCGGCGAGCTTGATCTCGCGAAGAAACCTGTCCGGACCGAGGGATGAGCTCAGCTCGGAGTGAAGAACCTTTACGGCGACTCGGCGATCGTGGCGCAGGTCATCCGACAGATATACAGTCGCCATTCCGCCGCGTCCCAGCTCCCGCACAATGCGATAGCGTGACGCGAGCGCAGCCTCGAGTCCTTCGGGCAATCACTTCTCCTTTAGAGGGGAACCCCCGCTCAAGGTACGGAAACCACCCACTTGCGGCCAGATTGCGGACGGAGGATTGCGGACGGACAAGGACCGAGTGATTGCGGACCAAGGATCGAGGGTCTTCGAGGGGTAAGGACTACAGACTTTGCGGCCTCAGGACCAACTACAACCGACGATCGGCGATTAATTGCGGACTTAGGAGATCGAGGACTGAGGACCGAGGTTCGGAGGTGCGTGGGTGCGTGGGTGCGTGGATGGGTGGTATTGACAGTTTATTTCATTGTCCTGCCACGCTCGCGAGGGATGATCGCGAGCAGCAGCCGGCGTATCTCTTCGAGGCGGTTGCGGCGATCCTTTGCTATTTCCTCTCCGAGTACAGGCGTCGCTCCCTTGTACCAGCTCATGCTCTCCCGAACTTCGCCAAGTGCATACTCGAACCTGGCAGCCCGTTCTTTTCCCGAGCTGCGAGAATACGCTTCGCCGATATTGGCCTCGATGCCGCAGATCGACGCATACAGCTGCGACGCAA
>DATAIM010000183.1:0-11170 GCA_036262655.1 Gemmatimonadaceae bacterium
CGAGCGGCGCTCCATCGGAGTCCGACGTCAGGAACACTGCGGTTCCCTTCACGCGCACCGGTTGGCGTTTCTCGACATCGGCAAGGAATGCGTCCATCGCGAACGAGCTTTTCCTGAGGATCTTCGTGACGCCTTGACGCCCGGTGTGCCACGTAGTCATCAGCGTGAAAATCGCGATCCCGATGGCGATCGGAACCCAGCCTCCGTGCAGGATCTTCAGCGCGTTCGAGCCGAGGAATGCCAGGTCGATCGTGAGAAAAAAAGCGCAAAGCCCCCCGGCATAGCCCACGCTCCAGTTCCATTGTGTCCGGGCGAGCATATAGAACAGGATCGTTGTAATCGCCATGGTACCGGTCACTGCGATGCCATATGCAGCACCCAGCGCGCTGGTGGATCTGAATCCGAGAACCACCAGCAGGCATCCGATCATCAATGCGCGATTCACTTCCGGAATGTAGATCTGACCATGCTCCGTCCTGGAGGTATGGACGATGTTCACGCGGGGGATGTATCCGAGCTGAACCGCTTGCTGCGTCAGTGAGAACGCTCCCGATATCAGGGCCTGAGATGCGATGATTGCGGCAGCGGTCGCCAGAACCACCAGCGGATAGAGCAGCATCCGTGGCGCGAGCATGAAGAACGGGTTGGCCGCCGCCGGGGGATCACGCAGAATCAGCGCTCCCTGGCCGAAGTAGTTGAGGAGCAACGCGGGCAGCACGAGATAAAACCAGGCCATGCGGATCGGTCGCGCCCCGAAGTGTCCCATATCCGCATAAAGGGCTTCGCCGCCAGTGACGACGAGTACGACGGCCCCCAGCAAAACGAACGCGGCGAAGCCGTGGGCACGAAAGAAATCAATCGCGTACAGTGGATTGACGGCGAGAAGGATGCTGGGCGCACTACTGAGCTCGTAGAGTCCGAGTACCGCGATGGTGATGAACCAGACACACATGATCGGCCCGAACACCCGGCCCACCTTGTGGGTGCCTATCTTCTGCACAAGGAACAGCGAGAAAAGAATGATGACGCTGAGCGGGACAACGAGGAAAGTGAGCTTCGGCGTGATGACCTCCAGGCCTTCCATCGCGCCCAGGACCGAGATCGCAGGAGTTATCACACCGTCACCGTACAGAAGTGCGGCACCGCAGAGGCCCAGTACGATGATGATCTGCTTGCGGCTCTGGTCCCGTTCACGCCGCTGCTGCTGGAGAATCAATGCCAGGAGCGCAAGGACGCCGCCTTCACCCCGATTGTCCGCCCGAAGAATGAAGATCAGATACTTGACGCTGACGACGAGTATCAGGGACCAGACAACAAGTGAAAGCACCCCGTAGACGTTGGCGGGAGAAGCATTGAGCCCATACTCGGGCTTGAAGCATTCACGCAGGGCGTATAACGGACTGGTGCCGATGTCGCCGTAAACAACGCCAAGGGCGACGAGAGTCAGTTGTCGGAGGCGCTTTCCCTCGGGACGCGCCTCGGGATGATTAGAGATTTGAAAAAACCTTTTCGGTGTTGTCGGACCGCTGTTACCGTCCCGGGCGTTGAATCTCAACAGGTTCCTGTTTCAGGGCAAGCACCCGGATCATGCCTTTGTGCGGGCGAACGTCAACCGATGCCGCAACCCTCAGAGCTGATGTAACAGAGGTAAAACCCAACCAAACTTTCAAATTGTGTGCCTGTGGAGTCAGTGCACCTGGTTCAACCGGCTGCGGGATCGGCACATCCATTGCCTAATAACCCTTTCGCCGCGACCCGCGGCCGACCGATCACACGTAAGTCCGGAGGATATATGGATAAGGACCTGGAACAGCGCGGCCTCGAGAACGAAGTGAAAGGAAGCGCAAAGGAGATGAAGGGAAAGCTGCGCGGCGATCTTGGCGACGCGACCGACAACACCAGCGAGCACATCAAGGGCCGCGCTGAGCAGCTCGAGGGCAAGATTCAGAAGAACTTCGGCAAAACTGAAAGGAACACCGACGAAGCGATCTGACGCTTCCTCCAGCATGAAAAAGGGCCCCGGAATTCCGGGGCCTTTTTTCATGCTGACTGTTTTGCCTCTGACCTTCACGCCGTGCTGTCCCGCGATCACCGCACACACACTTCAGCTATTCGTACCTCAACGCGATGATCGGATCCAGTGCCGCCGCCCGTCGGGCCGGCCACACGCCGAAAAGCACGCCAACTGTCGCCGAGAAGACAAACGCAAGAATGACGGACGACACGTCGACGGTCGTATTGAACCCGCCCAGCTTGCTGAGCGCCAGCGCTCCGCCTGCACCAAGCATGACTCCGATCAGGCCACCAAGAAGGCAGAGCACAATCGCCTCGATCAAGAACTGGAACAGAATCGCAACCTTCGTCGCCCCGAGTGCCTTGCGTACCCCGATCTCGCGCGTCCTCTCCGTAACAGATACGAGCATAATGTTCATGATGCCGATCCCACCGACGAGGAGACTGACTGCCGCGATCCCCGCCAGGAGGAACGTGAACGTTTTCGTCGTCTCCGCGAACGTGCTCAGGAACTCAGCCTGATTCCGAATGTCGAAATCATCGCGCTTGTCAGCCGACAGGCGATGCTCTCGGCGAAGAATGGACTGAATCTCTGCCTGCGCCTCCGGAATCTTGTCTTCCGTTACCGCCAGAACACTGATCGAGTTGAGATTGGGGGTGCCCATCAGACGATAACGGGCGGTGGAAAGCGGGATGATGACGACATCGTCCGGATTGTTGCCAAACCCTCCGGCCTGACCTTTCGAAGCCATCACTCCGATCACCTGGAACTGCAGACCACCGAGCCTGATGTTCTCGCCGATGATCGCTTCGGGAGTCTGGAGCCCCAGATTGTCGAGAACGGCGGAGCCGAGCACCGCAACCCTTCGCATCCCGGCTTCTTCACCCTGGTTGAAGAACCGCCCCGCGGCCATGGTGAACTTCCTGATTCCAAGAAACTCCGTCTTCGCCCCGGTAACCTGCGTCTGCGCATTCAGCGCACCGAACTGAAGCAGCGTCCGCTTGGTCATCTCCGGGCCGACCGCCGCGAAATATTTCCCTCTTTCCGCGAGAGCATCGGCATCGTCCATCGTGAGCTTTTCGTTGTTTTCCGTCGCGACGCCGAATCCGCGACGCGCGCCCGGGCGAACGGTGAGGAGCGTTGTGCCGAGACCCGCAATCCGCTCGCTGATCGATTTCTGCGCTCCCTTGCCGATCGCCACCATCGCGATCACGGCAGCGACCCCGATCACGATGCCCAACATCGTGAGAAACGACCGCATCTTGTTTGCTCTGAGCGCACCGAGGGCCACGAGCATGATCTCCTTCGCGAGCATGAGATTCGCGGCCGGAATCGCTGCGTGACCCGGCGCGTGTGTCTGCTCGGGCGCACCAGTGCCACGAAGCCGAGCGCCACGCTCATCCGGCTTCTGAACCGGTACTGTCATCAGTTGCCTCCAGGTCTCTGGCCGCCGCCTGTTCTGCCCGCTGCGCCAGCTCCACCGGCACCAGCGCCCCCTGGGCCGCCCGTTCCCTGCTGCCGCTGAAGGCCCGGGACACCGGAGCGATTTCTCGCCTGGTCGAGGTCAGCCTGCTGCCGGGCCTGCATCGCCGCGACATTGAGAATCGCGACCGAGTCACCTTCGTTCAGGCCCGAAATGACCTCGCTGACATCGTAATTGCTGACGCCGAGTCGCACCACTTTCGGTGTGTATTTTCCGTCCTTGACAGTGAAAACCATTCCGCGCCGGCTGCGCTGCGCACCTCCACCGAACCCTCCGCGCCCGCTCTCTTCGCCAGCTCCGCTCGCGCCACTCGCCACATCCTGGCCGCCCCGATTTCGCTGACCGCCCTGTCCCCCCCGACCACCCTCTGAGCCTTGGCCGCCCTGGGCGCCCTGGCCGCCCTGGCCCCCGCGATTGCGGAACGCGCAGGCGCGCGCCACTGCGGGATCGAGCTTCACACTCGCGTATATCTTCTGTCCCTCGGCCTGCATCGCCTGACGGTCGAGCTCTCCACTGCGCATCCTGGTGCGCAGATCTGCGAGCTGCTTTTGCGCATCCGGATGTTTGGCAAGCGTGTCAGTAACTGCTTTGCACTGCGCATCGGTCACGTCGGGAAAATTGAAGCCACCCTGTCCGCCGACGGGACCACCGACCTGGCCGCCGCCATCACTGCGCCGCTGTTCGACCCCGCCCTGCTCGCCGCCAGCCTGCTGCCTGCCGCTCGCGGATCCTGGCCCCCCCGCTGCGCCACTTGTTAATCCCCCGCCGGGCCCGCTTTGACTCGCGTTCTGCGCCCCCCGCGCGCCTCGCTGGAATCCGCCACGTCCGCCTCCCTGCGACGCGAGCTGAGCACGCACTGAATCCGGATTGAGACCGAGCAGCGTCGCGACCGAGATGATCTCGCTTGGGCTCCGCACCGCGTCGTTCGGAACGGCGAGCGCGTTATCCCGCCGCTCGACCTCGATCGAAACCTCGCCGTTCATGCCCGGCATCAAGAGACCGCTCAAGTTGTCGATGCTGACGAGAACCGGGAACATCGTGACCGACTGCTGTACTATAGCCTGCGGCTCGATCTTCTCGACCGTTCCGGTAAAAGGCCGGTCGGGAAACGCGTCCACCGTAACGGTGGCGGGAAGGCCCGCGCGGACCTTTCCGATGTCGGTTTCGTTGACGAGAGTGCGAACGCGAACCTTGGTCAGATCGGCCATCTTGAGAATCGTGGTCCCCGCACCGAAGCTCCCGGTACCGGAAGCGATGACCTGTCCGACGGCAACGCTCTTCTCGATCACAGTCCCGCCGACAGGTGCCCGGACTGTCGCTTCCTCGAGCGACTGCGCACGAAGATCGAGAGCCGCGCGGTTCCGAAGCACCGTCGCCTGTGAGTTTCCATAGTCGACCTCGGCTGCTTCGTTTTCCGCCGAGGTGATGATGCGCTCCTTGAACAGCTGGGCGGCGCGGTCGCGCGCCGCCTTCGATACACGAAGCTTGATCAACGCCGCGTCGAGATCGGCCTTTGCCTGCGCATACGAGTTGCGCGTATCGCGAGTGTCGAGCTGCACCAGCAGGTCGCCCGGTTTCAGGAGAGTGCCAGTTTCGACTGGCATCGCGACTATCTGGCCTGACGACTTTGCCTTGACCTCGATGACGTTTATCGGCTCCACTACGCCGGTAGCCTCGGCATCGACGACAATTGTCTGCCGTTTCACCTGCTCGACCGGAATGGTGAGCGCCTGGTCTTTTTTTCTGGAGCAGGCGACGGCAGTCAGTGCCGCTAGAACGAGAATGGTCTTGCTGTTCAAAGTCTTCTCCTAGAGGTCACGGCCGATCAGCGCTTCGAGCTGCGCCTTGGCCACACGGTAGTCGTACCGGGCACGAATCAGTGCCGTCCGTGCATTGTCCAGCTGAGCCTGCGACGTCAGCAGATCGAGCAGCGTCGTAGCCCCAAGCTCATAGCGGCGTTGCTGCACGCGGAGGTCCTCGGTAGCGGCAACCACCGAATTCGCCTGAATGGCGACCTGCTCCTGTGCTGTCCGCATCTGCCCCAGCGATTGCACGAGCGTCTGGCGCGCCAGAAACTTCGCGTCGCGCAGGGCAACTTGAGCGATGTCCTCCGCGACAATCGCGCGCGCGACATTGACCTCGCGGTTGAGATTGTTGAAGAGAGGGAAGTTGAGACTGAAGCTCAAGTTTTGATTGTAGGCGTAGCGCTTGTCGCCGATGCCGAACTGTGGATCGAGGCCGCTGCCGCTGCGATTGAAGTTCATGTTCACCGTCGGCAGAAACGACGTCTTCGCGGAGCGAACGCTCGCGTGTGCCGCAGCGAGCTGCGCGCTCGACTGCTGAATCGCGGGCGCGTTATCGACGAGCGGCGCGAGCTGCGCTGCATCCGGGATGACGACCTGTGCATCGATGGTGTCAGATGCCGTCGCGGTAACCGTGCGCGGAGAAGCGACGAGGCGTGTAAGGGTCGCGTTCGCGAGCTGGAGGTTGTTGCGCGCAGTGAGCTGCGCGAGGCGCGCATTTCCCAGGGCCACGACTGAGCGAAGCGAGTCGGACACTGTCGCAGCACCCGCGCGGAGCCGCAGCGACGACGCCCGCAGCTGCTGCTTCGCCTGTTCGATCTGCGCCTCAGCGGCACTCTGTGATTCGCGTGCTGCAAGGATGTTGTAGTACTGCTGTTTTACCTGCAGCGCGACGTTGAATTGCGACGCAGTCTCGCCGAATTCAGCGGCGTCCTCCTCCGCCTTCGATCGCCTGACATCGAAGAACCGGCGCCCCCCGTCGAACAGCTGAAGGCTGCTCTGCAGCCCGGTCGAATAGTTGGTCGGGTTACCTGTGAATGGAACGAGGTTACCCTGCGTGTCGAACCTGTCACCACTCTGCCGCTGCGTACCCGCTGACACGGAAAAGCTCGGCAGAAACGCCGAGTACGCCTGCTTCACGGCGGCGCGCGATGTTCTTATCGTCCCGCGAGCCTGGACCGTGGTCAGCGAGTTTTTCTGCGCGAGCTGAATGGCCTCGCGGAGCGTGATTGGCGTCGCCGCGGTGTCGAGTGCCTGCGCCGCCGCCACGGCGGGTGAAACGAGCAGCGATGCTGCGAGAAATGCGTTGAGTCTCATCTAGGGAGTCGGTGTTGGACTGTCTTTCCTATCGCGGTCGTGATGGGCGCGAGCCTGTGCGGATCGCTTCCGCCCGCGCTCGCGCAGCTCATCGAGTTTTTTGGCCTGCGCCGGCGTGAGCACGCGCTTGAGCTGCTCGTGCGTGCTGTCCATCAGCGCCTTCGAGACTCGCTGCAGTGAGTCGAGCTGCGGGCGCACCGGCTTGTAGAGCTCGCGCATCTGGGTTCGCCGCAAGGACATGATCGAATCGAACTGCGCGCGCTGTGCCGGAGTGAGGTCGAGCTCACGTGCAATCCGTTCCCGCGAGGAACGGTCCCGGCGGCCGTGATCTCCACGGCTCAGAATCCGGTCCCCTGTATAGCCAAGGGCGACGCCAGCGACAAATGCCGCAAGGACGACGAGCAATGCGAAGCTCTTCGAGCGTTGCATTCGCGCTGCCTAGTGAGAAAGGAAGTAGCTGACCGCCTCGCCGTCTCCGTCGAATCCATTCTGGATCGACAGAAGCTCCTCGGAGGTGGACACGACATCGGGGGTCGTGGCCTCAACGACTGATTCGTATGCGAGCTGCGATTCCGAGTCACGCAGCTGCCGGTCGATAACGCCCGCGAGGGCGAAGACCGCGGCTGCCGCAATGAGGCCAGTCCGGGCCCAGGGTGCGAGAACCGTGAACCAGCCTCCGTCACGAGCTGCCTCGGCAGCCACCTTGGACATGATTCGCTCTTCGAGCTCTGCCCAGTAGGTGCCGGACTGGTCTCCGCGCACTGGAGGCGAGTACGCATCACGGATCAGCGTCTCCAGTGGCTCGCCGATCGCGTCGCGGTCGGCTCTCTCCGAAAGGTTCGGAAATCTCAGCTCGTCGCTCATTTTCTAGCTCCTCAGGTCTTTCAGTAAACCGCGCAGCTTCTGTCGCGCGTGATGCAGATCGGACCGTGCTGTTCCCCCGGGAATTCCGAGCATCTGTCCAATCTCCAGATGTGTGTACCCTTCGATGTCGTGGAGCACGATCACCGAGCGCGCCCTGTCGGGCAGCTCGGCAAGCGCTCTCGACAACCTCTCCTTGAGCTCCGCATTCTCTGCCGGGTCCCGGAACGGCGACTGAAGTGCGTCACTCAGCTCGTCCGTTGTTCTGACCTTGCGGCGCCGCGCGATATCCAGCGCTGCGTTTGCGACGATACGGTTGAGCCATGCCCCGAACCCGAGCGACGAATCGAATCTGTTCAAGGCATTCCACGCGCGAACGAATCCGTCCTGTACAGCGTCTTCAGCGTCTTCGTGAACGGTTACAATCGCCCTCGCGACGAGGTACGCGCGCCGCTGGTGCAGACGCACCAGGCCCGCGAAGGCGTCCTGGTCGCCTGCGCGAGCCTTCTCAGCGAGCGCGCGTTCCTCATCAGGGATACGCACCGGCCCCGCCGATCGTTGAGTCCTTTTTGAGTGATGCGCGATACTCGTCGGCTGCAGGCAAAACGCCTCCGTGCGGCCGTCGGTTATCGCGCCGGAGCGCTAGCGTTTTGTCGCTGGCGCCGTCTGTGGCGTGGGGGCCACAGGTGCTGCAGTGCCCGTACCGGTTGTCGACGGAACCGGACCGGGAGCAACCACCGGAGTTGCAGGAGGGGAAACGTGACCCGCTTTATCCTCCGACTTTTCGCCGGCATAGCGGGCATTCGTCAGCCAGACGATCGTCAGCACCAGCAGGAAGAGTACGGATCCGCCGAGTACGAGCCCGGCGAGAGCAGCGCCGAGGTCCCTGCTTTTAGGTCGTGGAGCAGCATCCATGGTGTCTACCCTTCCGAATTGGGAGCGTCCGAGACCCGCACCTTGGTCATCTCGTCGTTCTGCCGGATCTGCTTGATGATATCCAGCCCGCCGGTGACTTTCCCGAACACTGTATGCACACCGTTCAGGTGGCGAGTGTTTGCTTCATCGAGAACGATGAAGAACTGGCTCCCGCCGGTATTTTTCCCCGCATGCGCCATCGAGAGCGCCCCAACCTGATGCTTGTGCGGATTCCCTGCGGTCTCACAGTCGATCTTGTAACCCGGCCCGCCGGTACCGATGCGGCGGTCGCCTTCAGGGAGATCACGCGATAACGGATCGCCGCCCTGAAGGACGAAGTCGGGAATCACGCGGTGGAACTTGATGCCGTCGTAATAGCCTTCATTCGCGAGCTTCTCGAAGTTCGCCACCGTATTCGGCGCCTCCTTGTCGTAAAGCTCGGCCGTCATGGTGCCCTTGTTTGTTTCGATCGTTGCGTATCTGGTCATGGTTTCAAGAGGGAGAACGATGAAAATACCTCAAACCCGCGCTGACGGGCAGAGATCGTTCAGCACGCAAGACGCGCACTTGGGAGTGCGGGCTATGCAGATCCGCCGTCCGTGAAAGATCAGGAGATGCGCGATCAGTGCCCATGTATCACGTGGAAAAAGCGGCATCAGCGCCTGCTCGACCTTGACCGGATCCGTCTGGCTCGTCAGTCCTAGACGCACACTGAGTCGCCCAACGTGAGTGTCGACGACCACACCTTCGTTCACGTCGAAGGCGTTACCGAGCACAACGTTGGCTGTCTTGCGGCCGACGCCAGGGAGGTTCACGAGCTCATCCATCGTTTGCGGAACGACTCCACCGTGTCGCTCCACGAGGGCCCCTGACATTCCGAGGAGGCTTTTCGTCTTGTTCCTGAAAAAGCCCGTGCTTTTGATGAGCTCCTCGAGGACGGGCGCGTCGGCACCAGCGAGCGATGCGGCATCGGGGAATCTCCGGAACAGCTCGGGGGTCACCATGTTGACGCGCTTGTCGGTGCACTGCGCGCTCAAGATGGTAGCGATCAGAAGCTCGAGAGGGGTATTGAAATCGAGCTCGCAGTGAGCGTCCGGATACTCCCTGCTCAGTCGCTCGAAGATCTCGAAGGCGTGCGCCTTGAGTGCAGCTCCACGCTTCTTCCGTCGCTGCGCGGGCCGCCTCGCCGCCGCATTCAGAGCGGATCTCTTGCTCATTGCCGGGAGAATCTAAGGGCTCGTGCGGTTACCTACTTGTTTGCGCGTTTTCTCCTGGCGATGGCGAGTACCTCTCTGGCCGGCCTCGTATTGAGAACATCGCCGGCCGTAAGCCACGCTTTTCTGGCCATTCCAACACCCATCTCCACATTCTCGAGCGCACCCTCGGAATGCGCATCGGGACCGATCTCGATCATCACACCGCGGTCTTTCGCCTTCCGGCAATGCCGCCAATCGAGATCCATACGATGAGGATCGCAGTTGAGCTCGAGGACAGTGCCGGTCTCGGCCGCTTTTTCGATTATCGCGTCGACGTTCACCGCGTATCCGGATCTCGACAGCAGCAGGCGGCCTGTCGCGTGTCCAAGAATCGTCAGGCGCGGATCGTCCATGACCTTCAGCAGGCGCCTCGTCATGGTCGGCTCATCCATCTTGAATTGCGAGTGCACTGAGCCGACCACGTAATCGAACAGATCGAGCGTGTCGTCTCCGTAATCGAGGTCGCCTTCGGCGAGAATGTCGCACTCGATCCCCTTGAGAATGCGAAAACCTTTCGTCTTCGCGTTCAGCTCATCGATTTCCTCGTGCTGGCGAAGCACCTTCTCCGCCTTCATTCCGCCGGCGTAGAATGCCGCCTGCGAGTGATCCGTGATCCCGATGTACTTCCACCCCATTTCCTTCGCTGCGCCGGCCATCTCCTCGATGGTCGCAACTCCATCGGACCACGTGGAGTGACAGTGGAGTGCGCCCTTGATGTCTTCGCTTACTATCAGATCGGGAAGGGAATGAGCAGCAGCAGCTTCGATCTCGCCCATTCCTTCGCGCAGCTCCGGGGGGATTTCGTCGAGCCCCAGGGCGGCGAACAGGTCGCTCTCCTGCTTGAGCGGGACGGGGACATTCTTCCCGCTGACGAGCCGTTTCTCTTCGAGGGTGAAGCCCGAGGCTTTCGCATACGCAGTCAGTTGTTCCAGATGCTTCGGACTTCCCGTCGCCCTCCAGAGAGTGATTGCGGCATTCGCGGCCGCCGTGCACCAGAGATCCATCCGCGTATCGTCGATGTAGCGGATCGATACGTTCGCTCCGTTCTCGATGACCTCCTTGACCGCGGCGCCCTCGGTAAAGCTCCGTGCGACGGCGACAGGATCACCGGAACAGATTGCAACGATGTCGATGTCGCCGATTGTCTCGTTGTGCCGCCTGACTGCACCGGCGATCACCGCTTCACTTACATCCGGGTGCCGGGCTACGTGATCCTGGAGTACCAGCGCCTGGGCAAGTCCGCGATGGTAGAGCGACCTTTTGCCCGAGTCCCGCGCGAACTGAATGCCAGCGAGAATCCGCTCGGCCGTTTTCGGTCCGAATTTCGGAAGCTTTGCGAGCCGGCCGTCCCGTGCAGCTTCCTCCAGGTCCTCGAGTGTTTCCACGCCGAGCTCCCGGTGAATGAGGCCGACCTTGGAGACGCCGAGTCCCGGAACGCGAGCCATCTGAATGAGGCCGCGCGGGGTGCCTTCGCTCAACCGCTGGAGGTAGCTGGACTCTCCCGTTTCAATGAGCTCCCGGA
>DATAIM010000184.1:0-3407 GCA_036262655.1 Gemmatimonadaceae bacterium
CGCAAGGATTCAGGTAGACTGCGACGGTCTCGGTCTTGGCAACTTCCTCGAGTTTCCGAATGTCGATGACCCGTACTCGTCCGCTCCAATAACGGGGCTGTCCGCGATCGCCGCTGATGGAAACGGAATGGATGCAAGGCAAAACGGCTCCCCGGCAAGTACGATTTCCATTTCGACGGAGAAAATGGCCCGTGGGAACGGCACCGGAGTCGTGCTTCCTTCTGAGGGGCGATCGGCAGGTCTTTCGCACTTCAATGGACTTGGTGGATTCAACGACAATCACGAGTACGAGATAAGGCTCGAGGGTAACGAGCTACCTCCTGCGCCCTGGGTTAACGTCATCGGCAATACTGCGGCGGGGTTCATCATCAGCGACAGCGGTACCGGCGCCACCTGGACGGATAACAGTTACTTCTTTCGTCTCACTCCCTGGTTCAATGATCCCGTGCGGGATCCATCGGGGGAATGCATTTACCTGAGGGACGAAGACACCGGCGAGCTGTGGACGCCGACACCGGAGCCTATCAGGGAAGCCAGCCGGTACACGGTAAAGCACGGGGCAGGATATTCGACGTTCGAGCATGCACACAATGAAGTGCGGACGCTGCTGCGCGCCGGAGTTCCGGAATCGGATCCGCTGAAAATCCAGGTGCTTGCAATAACCAACAATGGAAGCACTCATAAGCGAATCAGCGTCACGAGCTATCTGGAGTGGGTACTAGGGACTGATCGAGAGAAGACTCAAGTGCACGTCCGGACCGAAATGGCAGCGGATGGACAGGTGATGCTCGCGCGCAACTATTTCGACAGCACCTTTTCGGAGAAGGTCGCGTTCTTCGGGACGAGCGCCCCTGTGTCCTCGTTTACGGCTGCACGGCGGGAGTTCATCGGGCGAAACGGAACCTTGTCCGCTCCGGCTGCACTCGGGCGTCAATCGCTTTCCGGAGATGTCGGTGACACCATCGATCCGTGCGGGGCACTGCAATGTGTCGTCGATATCGCACCGGGAGAGACACGCGAGATCGTCGTCCTGCTGGGTACGGGGAACAGTACGGAGTCGGCACTGGCGCTTTTCGGCAGATACGGGAAACCAGACGCCGCGAACGCCGCCCTCGATCACGCTGCGCGCGCCTGGCGAGCGAGACTTGGCCGCATCTCCGTAAAAACTCCGGACCCTTCGTTCGATGTGATACTGAACCAGTGGGCGCTTTACCAGGCGTTGTCGTGCCGTATGTGGGCGAGGTCAGCGGTGTATCAGTCGAGCGGCGCATTCGGGTTCCGCGATCAGCTTCAGGACGTGATGGCTTTCGCGTACAGCGAGCCTGACATCGCGCGCGAGCACATCGTCCGCTGTGCCGGGCGGCAGTTCGAGGAGGGAGACGTACAGCACTGGTGGCATCCGCAGAGCGGACGAGGCGTACGCACCCGATTCTCTGACGACCTCGTCTGGCTGCCCTATGTACTGAATCATTACATCAGTCTCACGGGGGAGCGGTCCGTGCTCGACGTTAGCGCTCCCTACCTGAAAATGCGGCAGCTGAATGCGGACGAGCACGAGGTCTACGACCTTCCCGAAATCTCGGCGAAGACAGGGTCAGTGTACGAACACTGTCTCGCCGCGCTCAGGCGAGCGTGCACATCTGGCGAGCACGGGCTCCCGCTGATCGGCGTCGGGGACTGGAACGACGGGATGAATCGTGTCGGATTCCACGGCAGGGGAGAGAGTGTATGGCTGGCGTGGTTTCTCATCGTCACCCTGAGGAAATTCGCCGAGCATGCAGAGATCCGCGGTGACAGGACTGCAGCAGATGAGCTTCGGGCCAACGCTGACCGGTACAATGACGCGGTGGAGACGGCCGGATGGGATGGAGAGTGGTACCGGCGCGCATACTATGATGACGGCGCTCCACTTGGCTCCAGGGAAAGCGACGACTGCAAAATCGATTCGATCGCGCAGAGCTGGAGCGTGATATCCCGTGCCGCGAGGCCTGAACGCGCGGCGCTCGCGATGCGCTCTCTCAACGAGCACCTGGTAAGAGAGGATGCACGACTCATCATGCTGCTTTCTCCGCCGTTCACCAACTCGTCCCACGACCCTGGATACATCCAGGGTTACCTGCCCGGAGTCAGAGAAAACGGCGCGCAATACACACACGCAGCTATCTGGGCGGTGCTTGCGACAGCGCTGCAGGGTGACGGCGACCGCGCAATGCACCTCTACCAGATGATCAATCCGGTGAGCCATGCCCTCACTCCGGAGGATGTCGCTACCTACAAGGTCGAGCCGTTTGTCGTTGCCGCGGACGTGTACACAACCGAGGGACATCTCGGCCGCGGCGGATGGACCTGGTATACAGGATCCGCGAGCTGGCTTTACCGTGTGGGGCTCGAGGCGATACTCGGCTTCACGAAAAGAGGGGATTCACTCGAAATCGATCCGTGCATCCCATCATCCTGGCGCGAGTTCTCGATCGAGTATCGGCATGGAAGCAGCACGTACTCGATCGATGTGCAGAATCCGGCAGGCGTGCAGCATGGTGTGCGCAGCGTGATTGTCGACGGAACTGAGGTGTCCGGGCCGCTCGCGCTCGCGAGTGACGACCAACGTCACCACGTTACTGTGACGCTGGGACCTCCGAGTCGATCTCCGCAAGCGGAGTGATCGCCGGTCCATTCACGACGTTCCCATATGGGTCGAATCGTGATCCATGACAGGGGCAATCCCAGGTGCGTTCGGCGGAATTCCAGTCGACAATGCAGTAGAGGTGGGTGCATACGGCCGAGCGCTGGTGAACGTTGCCCTGATCGTCCTTGAATACCGCGATTTTTTTCGCTCCTCTGCGAATCACGGCCCCTGAGCCCGGCGCGATGTTGTCGAGATCGTCGACCTCACCGGCTGTCGCCCAATCCGCGTATTGAGCTGCGACGTTGAGATTTTCTCTCAGGAATTCAGGCGCTGCTCTGAGCTTCTTTCTGGATGGGTCGTAGAGCTTTTCCCACGCGTTTTTCTTTCCAACGATGAGATCGGTCAGCAGAATGCCGGCGATGGTACCGTGGGTCATTCCGTTCCCCGAATCTCCGGTAGCGATGTAGATGTGCTCATCGGTTCCGGGGTTTTTTCCGATGAACGCCATATAGTCCACCGGCTCCATCACCTGGCCTGACCACCTGAAGTCGATGCTTTTCACCATTGGAAAGCGCTCGCGGGTCCAATCCTCGAGGCACTGGAAACGACGGTCTGCGTCGTCTTCCTGCCCCGTCTTGTGATCTTCTCCGCCGACGATGAGAATCTCGTCAGTCCGGTCAGGATCGAGACGCGCGTCGACTTCCTGGAGGCGGATGTAATGGTACGGGTCGGGAGTGTCCCAGTACAACCCATGTGGAACAGAGTTACAGGGAACGCGAGC
>DATAIM010000185.1:0-7501 GCA_036262655.1 Gemmatimonadaceae bacterium
TGCGGAGATGATCGGGTTCGGCGATGCACCGAACTGCTTCATCCCGACGTACGCGAAAGGGTTGTCCTGGAGAAGGTCACCAGCGTCCACCAGAACTACGCGCCCGGGGTTTGCGGCGCGGATCGAATCGACGATCGTTGCGGCACGTGTAAGTCCTCGCGCGGACTCGGCGGAATCGGCGTAATAGTCCCACGCCCGAATCCGACCGTGTACGTCAGTGGTGCTCAGGACGATGAGCTCGAAGGTGTCGGTGGCTCCAGAGCTCGTACCCGTCGGCGTCATGGTGGCGGGAGCGCACCCGACGAGAATCATCAACGATAGACGAGAAGCTGACTTCAACTTTTGGCTCGACGAATGAGATATGACGGATCAGCCTGCGTAAGGTATTGTTGCGACGTGGGGACTGCGAGTCCATGGTCCACCGGTTCGATTTCATATTCCCATGCTCTATTGGGATACCGCCGCCTGATGTAACAACTTCGTGACACGCGCAGCGTTGACGTGCGAGCCGCAGGACGGCGAAGTTTCCCGGATGCAGCAGCCCCCAGCGGCTGGCGAGCGTGTCCTCGTGGTCGACGACGAGCCTGACATTGTCGCTCTAGTCGCCTACCATCTGGCGAAAGCGGGCTTCCAGGTCTCCACCGCGACGAGCGGGAGCGATGCGCTCGACCACGCGAAGCGGGAAAGCCCATCCCTCGTCGTTCTGGATCTCATGCTGCCGGGCCTATCAGGCTTCGACGTGCTCGAGGCCCTGCGCCGGAACGACGAGACCCGTTCGATCGCGGTGTTGATGCTCACCGCAAAACGCGATGAGCCGGATCGTATTCGCGGGCTTTCACTCGGCGCCGACGATTATTTGACGAAGCCTTTCAGTCCCGCCGAGCTCGTCCTCAGGGTGAAGGCGATCCTCCGCCGAACAGGCGCGCAAGCGCCGAAGGACAACACGATCGACCTCGGTGACATTACGATCAATCGCTCGGCCCATGAGGTATCCGTCGCCGGCCGTCCAGTGGATCTCACCCCGACTGAATACAAGCTGCTGATACGTCTCGCCGAGCGCCGTGGACGCGTCCAGGCAAGGTCTCATCTGCTTGAGGCGGTCTGGGACGCCGCGCCCGATATTCAAACGCGCACCGTCGACATGCACGTCCAGCGACTCAGAACCAAGCTCGGCGACGCGGGGGATCTCATCGAGACCGTGCGCGGGTTTGGCTACCGCATCAAGCCGGGCAACTCGATCAAGGCATGAGGCTCGGAGCCCGGCTCCAGCTGCTGGCGCTGGCGATCGTGGCCATTGGGATGATTGCGGTTCTCGCAGCGCGTGACGATCTACGGTGGCAGTCGCTCGTTGTCCCGGCGATGTTCGCGGGCGCTATCGCGCTGCTCCTTGCCACGCTCGTTGCGAAGCATCTGGCGGGCGACATCACGAATCTTCGTGACATCACGATGTTACTATCACAGGGCGACTTGACTGCCCGCCCGCCGCTTACTGCTCCGGGAGAGATTGGTGAGCTCGCCACTGCAGTTCACAGGCTTTCCGAGCACCTCGGCTCCCGCATGGCTGCATTGAAATCGGAGGATGCTCTTCTCGCGGCTCTGATCGAATCGCTGGATGAAGGGGTCGTCGCGGTGGACGCTCGTCGTCGCGTTGTGCGCATCAACGGTGCCGCGCGTGCGCTCCTCGGCGTGTCTCACGCGCTTCCATTTGCCATCGACCTCCTTCCCCGCATCTCCGAGCTTCAGCGCGCACTGGACGTTGCGCTTAAAGGCGACGCAGCTGAGGCCACCGAAGCCGTGATCGGCCAGAGCACGGTTTCCCTCACGGCACGGCCCCTTGCGATGGGCGGCGTCGTGATAGCCATCTTCGACCTCACCCGCATCAGGCGACTTGAGTCAGTGAGGCGCGACTTCGTGGCGAACGTCTCGCATGAGCTGCGTACTCCACTGACCGTCATCCGTGGTTTTTCAGAGACCCTCGAAGGCGATGATCTCAACCCCGAGATGACAAAGCAGTTTGCACGTACAATTCATTCACATACCGAGCGGATGCAGCGCATCGTGGACGATCTGCTAGACCTTTCCCGCCTCGAGTCGGGACGGTGGGAGCCGTCGACCACCAATCTGGACACGAGGGAGATAGCAGAAGAGATCGCTGCCACGTTCATCGACGCCGCGTCCGCGAAAGGACTTACGATCGACCTGCGTCTCGACCCGAGCGCATCGCACCTGCGGGCTGACCGGACGGCGGTTCGGCAGGTTTTATCCAATCTCGCAGACAATGCCGTGCGGCACACGGAAAGCGGGAGCGTAGCGATCTTCTCGCGGTCGGCGGGCGATGGCGTGTGGGTGGGTGTAACTGATACCGGGCCGGGAATCGCGAAGGAGCATCTTCCGAGGATTTTCGAGCGCTTCTACCGCGTCGACTCGGCGAGAGGGAGGCACACCGGCGGTACCGGGCTCGGACTCGCGATCGTCAAACACCTCGTCGATGCGCACGGGGGCCGACTGGAGGCGACGAGCGAACCGGGAAAGGGGACCACGATCGCCGCCCTCTTTCCGCATCGCCAGCCGTGAATCACGGGGCTCGATCGTTACAGATCCGTTGCGGAAGTGCAGTGAATTCAGAGACAGGCGGAGGTCAGAATTGAGCGTGACGGCGATCGCCGTCCCACAATTCCGACTTCGATCAGGAGTGACATGCGTTACAACACGCGTCCTCAGCTTGCTCTCTTCTTTCTCATCATTTTTTTTTCGTACTCCTTAGCGGCCGCGGGGCAGACTTCCCGTTCCGCGAGCATCGCCGGCAGTGTTACAGAAGCCGGGTCCGGGAAGGCGCTCGCCGATGCTGGAATTCAGATCGTCGGCACTACCTCCGGCACCGCCTCGACGGCTGACGGCTCGTTCAACCTCACAGGAGTTACACCCGGAACGGTCACGCTTCATGTGAGGCGACTCGGCTTCCTCCCCAAAACAGTCACCGGCATCGTCGTCGGGCCCGGCGAGACCCTGATTCAGAACGTTGTGCTCGAGGCGGTGACGGTTACCCTGAGCGCGCAAGTGGTGACGGCGTCGGCGCAGCGAGGAACAGTGAGCGAAGCCCTCGACCGGCAGCGGACAGCCGTGGGCGTCGTCAGCTCCGTCACGAGAGAGCAGATCTCAAAGAGCGGCGATAGCGATGCAGCGCAGGCGGCACAGCGCGTGAGTGGCGTCACCGTGCAGGACGGCAAGTATGTATTTGTTCGAGGCCTGGGCGAGCGGTACACGACCACCTCGCTCAACGGCGCCCGAATTCCCAGTCCGGAACCCGAGCGAAAAGTTGTTCCTCTCGATCTCTTTCCGGCCGCTCTTCTTCAGTCAGTTACAACATCGAAGAACTTCACGCCCGATCAAAGCGGAGACTTCAGCGGGGGACAGGTCGATATCCGGACGCGCGAGTTTCCGCTTGGCGGGGAGCTCCAGTTTTCGTCGTCCTTCGGCTTCAACGACGCGGCCACGCGGCGGAGCCTCGTCGCGCCTCCGACGCTGGGCCTCGACTGGCTCGGCTTCGCCGGAGACGAAAGACAGCTTCCATCCGGGCTCGCTTCGCGCGGCAGGATGACAACCGAGCCTTCCCAGCTGGCGGTGAACGGGATCATCGGATCGCTGCGCAACGCGTGGACCCCTCTCGAGCGACGTGGCGCCGCGAACAAATCCCTTGGATTTACAGCGGGCGGAAGCCGAATGCTCGGAGGGTCGCAGGCGGGATATATCGCCGCGCTCACCTACTCCTACAATCAGGAGATTCGGCAGAACGAGGTGCGCGCCTACGCTGAGCCGACGAATGGAACATCGGAGATCGACCGCTTCGAGGGATCGACTGGGCGCGCCAGTGTTCTGTGGGGGGGAATCCTGAACGGCAGCATGCGTCTCGGGCAGAAAACGCGCCTCGCTCTCAACAACACATACAATCGGACCGCTGACAATGAAGCGCGGCACGAGGAAGGCTTCAGCGAGAATCTCGCGGCGCGACTCCTTGTCGACCGTTTGCGGTTCGTCGAGCGCACCGTCGCATCCACCCAGATCGCAGTGGAGAGACAGCTCGGCTCGCGGCAGAAGGTGAATCTTTCGTTCACTGCTTCGAGCGTCGCCCGGTCGGAGCCCGATCGCTCCGAGTTCGTGCGCGTCGATCCGGGCAATGGAACGGCGCCCTACTGGCTGGATGCGAGCGAAGCAGCGGTCAGGACTTTCGGGGCGCTGGACGAGAAGAGCTACGCTTCCAGCGCTGACTACTCCCTTCGCCTTGGCGCTAACGAGCTCAAGTTCGGCGGGTTGTTCCGGTTCACGGACCGGCTTGCGCGAAATCGCGCCTACAGCATTCAGGCGAGGTCGCTTGGAGTCGTCGACCGGCAGCTCGCCGCTGAAAGCATCTTCGACGGTCGATTCACATCGGATAACAGTTCCGTATTCAGGGTTGTACCCCTGTCCCAGGGCGGGTCGTACGGCGCGAACGAGGAAGTCGGCGGCGCGTACGCGATGTTCGATGTCAATCCGGCGTCGCGGGTGCAGCTGGTTGGCGGCGCACGCATCGAGCGTTCCAGCACGATCATCTCGGCGGAGCCGACGGTCGGAAGTCGCATCCGGACCAATCCCGTATATACCGACCTCCTCCCTTCACTTCTCCTGAATTACAAGCTTACGGACTCTCAGAACCTGAGGCTCTCGGCGGCGCAGACACTCGCCCGTCCCGAGTACCGCGAGCTTGCTGAAGTGCAGTATCGTGATGTAATCGGCGGCGAGAACGTGCTCGGCAACCCCTCCCTCAAGCGAACGCTGATTCGCAATTTCGACGCGCGGTGGGAATGGTATCCGCGTGCCGCGGAAGTGCTGAGTGTAGGCCTTTTCGTGAAGCAGTTTCAGGATCCGATAGAGCGGGTGTTTCTCGCCACCTCGGGCACGAAGATCGTGACGTTCATCAATGCGGATGGCGCCAGGAACCTTGGAGCCGAGCTCGAGGCTCGGGCCGGACTCGATCGCCTTGGCTCTTTCTTCGCGCCGCTTACGGCATTCTCGAACATCACGGTAATGCGCAGCCGGATCGAGCTTGGAGGCGAACCTCGAGTCGCGGTCGAAGAGCGTGCAATGGTAGGCCAGGCCCCGATCATCGTCAACGCAGGGCTGACGTACGCCAGCGGATCGGGCGCGAGCGCGACAATTCTCTTCAACCACGTTGGAGAGCGAATCGTAAGCGCAAGCCAGCGTCCACTTCCAGTGACGGTGGAACAGGCGAGAAGCGTCCTCGACGTCTCTCTTCGCTTCCCCTTCCTCGATCAGCTCAGTGCCCGCGTCGATCTCCGGAATCTTCTCGATCAGCCCTACGTTCAGCGGCAGGGCACGGTGACTCGCGAATCATGGAGTGCGGGCCGCGTCTATACCCTTGGCTTCACATGGCAGCCGTGACGCTCACGTGACAGCAATCGTGACCCACCTGTGACCGCGCAGTGGTGAAGGAGAGACACGCACCTGCTTGCTTCGGGGTGCGTATTTCTTTCACACTCTCCAATCAAGGCAGATGACTTCTCGTCTTCGCAGGTTTTTCCTCGCCGTTCCGCTGGTCGCCGGCTTTGGTGTCGTGGCCTGCTCGGAAACCGATCCACTCGGTCCGGACACGACAATTCCACCGGGTTCCTCTACAATCACTGCGGACATCACATCGAATCGGCTCTTTCGGGCCGAAACAACCTATACGATTTCCGGTTTCATCAAGGTCGCGAACGGCGCGACTCTCACAATCGAGCCAGGCACGAAGATAGTCGGGGACTTCGAGGTTCCCGGTTCGTCACTGTTCATCCTGAGAGGAGCGAAGATCAACGCTGTGGGGACCGCCGAAAGACCGATCGTGTTCACCTCCGAGCGCACATCGGGCCGGCAGGCGGGCGATTGGGGAGGACTTGTTATCGTGGGCAACGGCGTCATCAACCGCGCCAGTCCCACGATCATCGAAGGAACAGGCACGAACGCGACGACGAATCCCGAGATCAATTACGGCGGCGGAACCAACAATGCCGACGACAGTGGAGAGCTTCGGTACGTGCGTGTGGAATTCGCGGGATACGCCACCGCGCCCGATCAGGAGCTGAACAGCTTCACCTTTGCGGCGGTTGGAAGCGGGACGAGACTCTCCTACCTCGAGGCGCTGTATGGCCTCGACGATTCCTTCGAGTGGTTCGGCGGGGCCGTCGATGCGAAGTACCTCGTCTCGTATGAAGCTGGCGATGACCACTTCGACGCGTCCGAAGGCTTCAGCGGCAGAAACCAGTTTCTCATCGGTTTTCAATCGATACGGCCTGACGCGCGGTCAGCAGCCGGCAGCCCGTCATCAGACCCGCAAGGCATCGAGAACGACGGCTGCAACGGTGCGAGCTGCCTGAACGGGCAGAATTCGACTCCGCGCACAGATGCGATGTTTGCGAACTTCACGCTTGTCGGGACCGGCCCTGGTGTTGTCGACGGCACCTCGGGCGGAATTGGCATGATGCTGCGGCGCGGCACGGCGGGTTATTACGTCAACGGAATCGTCGCTCGATGGCCGCGCGCTGCGATCAGTCTTCGCGACCAGACTACGCTGGACCGAGTCACGGATGGGTCGCTGATCATCCGGAACGTTCTGGTGGCCGAGAGTGGGGCGGCGTTTCAGGCCGCGTCGGGGGCCACTGTTCAGGGGACAGTCGATTTGACCGCGGCATCGATCCAGGTCGCGGCGGCCGCAGTGACGACGACATCCCTCTTCTCGGGTGGAGTGCCCGCGTCGCCAACGGCGGCGACGCTCGACTGGACCCTCGCTGCCGCGTCATCAGCGGCGAGTGGTGGAAGCGGCCCGTTCACCGGCGCGCTTGCGACGAAGGGTGGCACCGTTGTAACCGGTACAGCTTACCGCGGTGCTGCCGACCCGGCGGGGCCAAAATGGTGGGCCGGATGGACGAGCTACGCGCGTAACTGATGCGCGGCTTGTGTCTCACTCTGCTGACCCTCACGGTTGCCTGCAGGGACTGGCAACCGGAAGAGATCGGTCGTGCTCCCGGTGCTCCCAGGACCGGCGTCGCAGAGCATGTCGACAGCATCCTCCCACAGGCCCGGCAACTTGACAGGTTCTTCGGAAAGGCTTCCAGGCCGGTGCGGCTGACAGGCGGCGCGACGACGCGAAAAGAACTGGTCGACCGGTTCGTCGATGCGCTCGGGCAGCGAGACTCTTTGGGGCTGGAACGGCTCGCCGTTTCACGGGAGGAGTACGGCGGTCTGTACTATCCGGAGAGCCCCTACTCGAGGGAACCCTACGATCTGCCTCCGGATGTCGCATGGATGCTCAATTCGGAGGACAGCAGGAAGGGACTGCGTCGATTGCTCGACCGGTTTAGCGGCCACGATCTCGTTGTCACCGCGCTCGATTGCGGGAAGGAATCGGCATCGGGACCGAACCGTTTCGCGGAGGAGTGCCGCGTCACTTTTCGAGACGGCAGGTCGAGGT
>DATAIM010000186.1:0-2554 GCA_036262655.1 Gemmatimonadaceae bacterium
ACGGTCAGTGACGGTGCGCGTGACCTTATGAGACCGAGCGCCTCCCGGACGAGCGCCACACTTGGCCCAGACGCGCTGCCGGCGGTGCTGAAGGAGAGCAGTGCGACTCGCGGCTCGTCACCGACGATGCGGATCCGGTCAGCTGCGGCCGCGAGCGCAATGTCCGCGAGCTGTGGTGCGGTCGGGTATGGGACGACTGCGCAATCGGTAAATGTCAGAACGCCGGCAGCTGCTTCCCAGTCGCGGCCTGCAACCATGTAGAATGAGCTCGAGACTGTTTTGAGGGCTGGTGCGACACCGATGATCCTGAGCGCGGCGCGCAGAACCTGAGCAGTTGTAAAATCCGCGCCGGCGACACAACCATCGAAGTCACCTGCCGCAACAAGCCGGTCCGCAAACTCCAGCGGCGATTCATCACCGGATTCTACAGTGGCTGCGCCAGTGGCTCGCGCCGCCGCAAATGTCTCAGGGCGATCGGAGTGGAGAACGAGAACGGGGTGGACGATTCCTGTTCGAGCCAGCTCGGTTACTGCGGCGAGAATGCGCTCATCATGCGATTCCGGGAAAACAATGGTGCAGCCAAGTGCCGACGCGCGCGCGCGGATCGCCTTGATGAAGTCAGTCATTCAGTGACCAAAAGCTTTACCACAGAGGCCACCGAGAACGGCACGATGGCCCCAGAGACAAACCGTCGTTGGTTTTGAAGGGAAAAAAAGCGGTTTCTGTGGCCATCTTGTTTTTTTTGTGGCCTGTCTGGTAAGGCTTTTTTAAAGCTCAGAGATTCACGCGGGTGCGGCGTGCGCAAACTTCGCTTTCAAAGCCTCCGCTACAGCAGGATGAACGAGGTTGTCGAGATTCCCCCCGTACTGCGCGATCTCACGGATGATGCTCGAGCTGATGTAGGTCGTCTCGACAGACGGAACCATGAACACCGTTTCCAGCCCTGGTGACAGATTTCGGTTCATCAACGCCATCTGAAACTCGTACTCGAAATCGCTTACCGCGCGAAGGCCGCGGATGATGAGACTCGCGCCCACCTTGCTCGCGAAGTCTACGAGAAGTCCCTGAAACTGGAGAACTTCCACGCACCGGTCGTCGCCTGCAGCAGCGCGGATGAGGTCCACTCTCTCGTCCGGAGAGAAAAGCGGCTTCTTGGCGCTGTTGTTCGCGACGGCGACGACCAGCTTGTCGACGAACTCGCAGCTTCGCTTGATGAGATCCTCATGCCCTCGGGTGATCGGGTCGAAGCTGCCGGCGTAGATCGCGATTGTCCCCACGCTTATTCCTCTCGGCGGTAGAAGGTGATGGCGCTCGTTCCATATCGGCGCGTGTCCCCCGATCCGGGGAGCTTTTCATGCGCGTTGTGCTCGACAGAGAGTATCCGTGAGAAAGGGCGCTGAAGCCAGAGGGTTGCGAGCAGTTCCCCGAATTCGCCGGCGTACGGCGGGTCTGCCACCACGATGTCATATGCATCGTCTGTCACGCTCTCCACAAACCTGACCGCGTCATCGCGGTAAACGGTCGCCGTCTCCCGCGCGCCGAGGGCATCGATATTCTTCTCGAGCACCCGGATAGTCCGCGGGTCTCTCTCAACAAATTCAGCGGAGGCCGCCCCTCGTGAAAGCATCTCGAGCCCAAGTGCTCCGGAGCCGGCGAAAAGGTCGAGCACGCGGGCTCCTGGAATGCTGCGCTGGAGGATGCTCATCCATGCTTCGCGTACGCGGTCCAGTGTGGGGCGTACGTCGCGGCCCGGTGGCGCTTCAATTCGTCTCCCGCGCCACTGTCCCGCAACGATTCGCATTCGATCAGGCTTCTCGTTCCTGGTGCGGACAGATGTCGGCGATTCGAGCCTGCAGCCTGCTCACCCCTTTATACTCGTCTCGCTCGAGCCGGAACGCGACATCGACAGGCTGCGCGATGCTGAATTCCGAAAGCCGGTCTGCCATACCCCAGCCGATGGCTTCAAGCTCTCCGGCCCCGGTAGACAAACGGAGCTTGAGTCCGTCTCTCCCGACCAGTTTCGGCGCACCTGCCAGCGACACGTTTCGCGCTACGAGCACTGGAGTAGGATTCCCGATTCCGAACGGCTCGAAATGTCGAAGCAGTTTTTCCAGCTCCTCGCCAACCCGGTCGACTGCGACCTCCAGGTCGATTCTCACTTCCGGGATGAGGTCCTCGGGCGTGAGGTGCGCCGCTGCAATTTCATTGAAACGTTGCGCAAACTCGGCAACGCGCTCGCGGCGGATCGTTACTCCTGCGGCCATCTTGTGGCCCCCGTAGCGTGTGAGGAGATCGTGACATTCCGCCAGCGCGTCGCGCAGGTGGAGCTTGGGGATGCTGCGACCCGATCCTTTACCCTCATGGCCATCGAGCGCTATGAGCACCGCAGGTCGGCCAAATTCCTCGACCAGCCGCGATGCGACAATTCCGATCACTCCGGGATGCCATCCTTCTTTCGCGAGCACGAGCCCGAATGTCGAATCCATGTCGAGCTCGGCGATCATGTCCCGCGCGTCTGCCAGCGCTTCACGATCGAGCTGCTGGCGGTGCTCGT
>DATAIM010000187.1:0-8532 GCA_036262655.1 Gemmatimonadaceae bacterium
ACCGACATACGCTTGAGGGCACTTACCAAAGCAGCTTTGTCGGCTACCGCTACTCGATCATTATCCTTCGGAATGACCTGCTCATAGTTTGGATAAGGCCCTTCGATCAGCCTCGTATACACCGCAGTAAAAGGAGATCGAAATCCGATGTGATTCTCGCCACGCCCGATTTCCAGCTCTTCTTCCGCGGGAAAAAGACGTCTTACCTGCTCCAAGGCCTTAGGGGGAACAATCAGGTCATTGGAAGGCGCAGATCCGGAAGCAATGGGAACGTCCATTTTTGCCAAACGGTGACCATTCGTAGCGACCATGCTCATACGGTCCGGGCGAAGCTCCCAGAGAACGCCATTCAGAATCGGCCGGCTTTCCTCTGTCGATACCGCAAACGCAGTATGCGAAATCAGCTTCTGCAAATCTCCCGACTTGATTCTCCAGCTGTCATCAAACTTGACAGAGGGGAAGGTAGGAAACTCGTCCCGTGGAAGTCCAAGAAGCTTGAACCTGGACCTGCCACACTCCAGCGTAATCCGCTGCTCCCCTATAGCCGCTATTCGGACCGGCGCCGGTGGGAGCTCTCTGGCTATCTCCGAAAGCTTCTTGGCGGGGATTGTAACCGCTCCGGGAGTTTCGATGTCAGCGGCAACTTCAGTACTGACAGCAATATCGAGGTCTGTTCCTGACAGCTTTATCCCGCGATCGGTCGTCTCTACCAGGATGTTCGCGAGGACAGGAAGCGTTGTTTTTCCGGGGATGCTCGCAGCAACTGCGTTCAACCCTTCCTGAAGCTTCTCTCGAGAGATTGTGAGACGCATCCCGTGATTCCTGTGTGTGGACAGTTTTCCCTGTTGTACTACAACTATTCTATCTAAAGACTAAAACCAGTAGCCGTAGTAGGGACTGTGGAGATGTTGATGAGTCGCACAACTTATTCCATTTACAGCACTTCCGCTATTAAGGACATGTGATGGAGCTGTGTCGACTTCAGGACTTCTCCCGCCTTAATCCTCATGGATATGTGATGTCGCCCTACGAGCGTAATGCTTCCAACACCGATCGGATCTTATCAACTTGGATTTTTAACATGGGATCCGAGTCGAGAGCAGCTGTGATTTTCTCAATACTGTGGATAACCGTTGAATGATCACGACCGCCAAAGGCACTGCCGATTTCCATTAGTTGCGTTCCAAGCAAGGATCGGGTGAGATACATGGCAATCTGCCGAGGTAGCGTAAGGGTTTTGGTTCTCGTTTTTGATCGAAGCCCTTCAGGTGTAACCCCCCACTCACGGGCAACAATGTGCTGGATACTTGTTATGGAAAGCGTGGGTTGACCACTATCACCGCTGGACTCGCTACTGCGAAGCTTATCTCGAAGAGCTTCTCGTGCCACGTCTACCGAAATGTCTTCATGCTTGAGAGAGGCGTAAGCAAGCAGCTTGATGATCGATCCCTCCAGCTCGCGGACACTCGAACGAACATTCTCAGCGATAAATCGGATTACATCATCCGGGATCGTATGTTCGAGATGATCCAGATGAGCCTTTTGCTTGAGAATAGCAACTCGGTGCTCAAAATCTGGTAAGTCAATGTCTGCAACCATTCCCCACTGGAAGCGACTTACCAGTCGACCCTCCAGTCCTGGAATATCCGCAGGAGCGCGATCGCTGGTGAGGACAATCTGCCGACCGGCTTCGTAAAGGGCATTGAACGTGTGGAAAAACTCTTCTTGAGTTGCCTCCTTCCCTTTCAGGAAATGCACATCATCGATTAGAAGTAGGTCTGTTTCGCGATAGTGGCGGCGGAATGCTGCATTTGACCGACTCTGGATTGCCGAAACCAGTTCATTTGTAAATTGCTCTGTACCGACGAAGGTTATCCGGATTTGTGGATTTCGTTCAATGATATCGTGGGCAATTGCCTGCATCAGATGGGTTTTCCCCAATCCTGTTGCGCCATAGATAAAAAGAGGGTTATAGACCTTCCCTGGGGCTTGCGCGACAGCATGTGCGGCAGCGGCAGCGAGCTCGTTGGATTTACCAATGACAAAGTGATCGAAGGTGTATCTGTCGCTCAGTTGCGCTAAGCTGGCGGCATTCTGAGCTTTTGCTGTCGCGCTAGCAAGAGGCGGGGGAGCGACAAAGAAATCCATCTGGGACCGTTTTTTTCTTTCCTCATTTACCCTGAAGACGACTTTGATCGGGTACCCAAGTGCAACCGGAGCATATGTGGAAAACAATTCTGCATGCTTTGATTCGTTCCAATCTGCTGCAAATTGATCGGGGACACCGACAGAAATCACATTTCCGTCAATGCTGAGGGCCTCGGTTGGCTCAAGCCAGGTCCGAAAAGTTTGCTCAGAGATATCCTGCCGTGCCCGATCGAGCAGGCGTTTCCACGCTTCGGCTGGAGTAAGTGACATGGGGAGGCAAACCCTAGCCCATGATTGTGGAAAAGTCAAATCAGCCATGATACGGGACTACTGTAGGTGTCTTGCCGTATCTTCCGGCAGGGATTAGTTTTAGATGCTGTTTTCCAGTGTGTTCAATCGGAATTTTGGAGTATCAAATGGGCAAGCCAACCTACCGTCCCCGTAACAAGCGCCGTATTCGGTCGCATGGTTTTCGGGAAAGAATGTCGACTCGGTGGGGCCGTGAGGTTTTGAGTCGTCGCCGCAAGAAGGGAAGAAAGCAACTGACTGTCAGGCTACCAAGCAAGTACGCCGGCGCCTAAGGAGTACGGTTATCCGCGGAGTGTAAGACTCCGGCGGATATCAGATCTCGAGCGGGTTAAAAAAGCAGGGAGGCGGCTACGTACCGAACACCTCGAAGTTCGGGCTACCGACTCCCTGCTTTCGCATGCTCGTATAGCTGTGATAGTTGCCAAGCATGGCCACACAATTGTGGACCGCAATCAATTACGTCGACGTTTAAAAGAGCTTGCCCGCACGAAAATTCTCCCAAAGCTGTCTGCTGTTGACATAGTCATACGGACTCTTCCGTCTGCCTACACCGTATCGTTCGACAAGCTGGCTGCAGAAATGGATGCGTTGCTGACCGACTTGCTGGCTAACGCCGGAAAACAGTGAGAAGTCTCCTGGTTATGGGCATCCGTGGATACCAGCTCTGGATATCACCATTACTTCCGGCAGCATGCCGTTATTATCCAACCTGTTCTTCATACGCCATTGAGGCGATCGAAAAACACGGTGCACTTTCAGGCAGCTGGCTGGCGATCCGTCGGATCGCACGATGTCATCCCTTCCGGCCGGGCGGCTTCGACCCGGTCCCCTAAATGGATAAACGACTCTCTATAGCACTGCTTCTTACCGCAATAGTGGTTGCGGTAACTCCCATCCTGTTCCCAACACCCAGGCGCGCTGTTCCACCAGCTTCTTCCGCAGTTTCGAAAACCATCCCGCCAGCGTCGAGCGAGAGCAAGACACAAGTAGTAGCAGCGCCATCTTCATCCGGTGCGGCTCTACCCCGCCCTGATTCAACGGGAGCATCGATTGTACAATCGACAGTTGCTGATGCTCCGCAGATAACCACTATTCAAACGTCGAGAGGCAATTACCGGTTCACCAATGTTGGAGCAGCCCCGGTATCGGTGGAAATTCCCGAGTATACGAACCTTTCGCCTCGCGGTGGTCCTGTTACCCTCGGATCACCAGGCCAGGCTCTCCTTCGGTACTCACTCGTATCAAATGGCGATACGATTCCTCTGTCCCGTATCGCCTTTCAGGCGACTGTGGGTTCATCCAGCAGCAGGACTGTCATATATCGCACGGTAGTGAATGGAACAGGTGTAGCGATTACCTACGATGTAGTACCCGATAAATATGTGGTCAGAATTGCCGGTAAAATCGAGGGTACGAGAGGGCCTGCGTACCTTCTGATAGCGCTACCCTCCGGTCTCCCTGTAACCGAGGCGGACACTCTCAGTGATCTCCGAACGCTCTCCTATTCATTCAAGCCGATGCGCGATCATGCGCGTGGTGTGCCCTTCGCCAAGCTCGAGCCCGGAGAAAGACAGCTCGAAACAGGACCGATAACGTGGGCAGCAGTACGTAACAAGTATTTCGTTATCGGACTGCTGAATCCCGAAGGGCGTTCCTTCGAGGAAATCACACTGATCGGGGGGGCCAGAACCTCGAAAATTGCTACCACAGCCTCCGCAACTGCAGTCAAGGCCATCAAGGATGGAACCTTCGCGTTCGACATGTACGCCGGGCCGCAGCAGTCAACGCAGCTTCTCGCGATGGGGCGAGACTTCGATCATGTGAATCCTTACGGCTGGAGTATCCTTCAGCCGGTGGTGAACCCCATTGCCGCCCTCTGTCTCAAGGTGCTGCTCTGGGTGCATGACAACATGAAGCTGACGTATGGGTGGGTTCTGGTGCTGTTTGGTGTGTTCATTCGTATCGCACTGTGGCCACTCAACCAGAGCGCCATGCGCTCGAGCATGAAAATGCAGGAGATTCAGCCCAGGCTCGCCGAGGTGCAAAAGAAGTACAAGGACAAGCCCGAGAAGCAGCGTGAAGAGATGATGCGAGTCTATAAGGAAGCCGGAGCAAGTCCGTTTACGGCGCTCTCCGGATGCCTTCCGATGCTGATCCCGATGCCGGTGCTGTTTGCCCTGTTTTTCGTGTTCCAGAACACGATTGAATTCCGCGGTGTGCCATTTCTGTGGCTGGCCGATATCTCCATCAAGGATCCGCTCTATATCCTCCCTGTTTTGATGGGTATCTCGATGTACATCCTCTCCTGGATTGGACTTCGGAATGCTCCACCAAACCCGCAGGCAAAGATGATGTCGTACATGTTCCCGGTGATGATGACGTTCGTTCTTGCGAACATGGCCTCCGGCCTCAACCTCTATTACACGGCACAGAACATCGCAGCTCTTCCACAGCAGTGGCTTCTGGCAAAAGAGCGCATGAAAGCCCGCAGGGCAGGGTAGCGAGGGCGCCGGTGCGGATTACGTATATTGGTCACGCAACGCTACTAATTGAGATTGGCGGAAAGACCTTTCTCACTGACCCCAACTTCGACGCGGCGCTTGGAAAGCTGCTTCCCCGCGTCAGCGCTCCCGGCATCCCGCTCAACAAGCTTCCGCATGTCGACGCCGTCTTCGTCACGCATGCTCATGCCGATCACCTGTCTTTCGACTCACTCGACGGACTGCCTAAAGGGGTGCCGATCTTTGCGCCTCCCGCAATCGCGAAATGGCTGAGGCGACGTGGGTACGGCAGCGCGACAAGTCTCGGTGCGGGAGAGACCGTAGCAACCGGCGGCGTGGAAGTACGGGCAGCCCCCGCAACCCACAAGGGGCACCGGTACGGAGTCGACCGCTGGCGCGGTGCAACAAATATGTATCTATTTGATACTAAAACTACTTCCTGCTTCTTTGCCGGTGATACTGCACTGACGCCCGAAAGCACCCGGATGATCGACGACCATGTAATTCCTCACGGCCGGCGGCTGGATATCGCATTGCTGCCGATCGGCCACGCTCCGCGGTGGAAGCTTCAGGGATTCCGCAAAGGCCACCTTACCACGGCCGACGCACTTACGCTGTTCGACCGGCTCGATGCCCGGTACTTCATCCCATATCACTGGGGAACGTTCGATCACGTCACGTCGAAGGCTCATGATGCGATCGATCAACTGCGGAAAACACTGCCCGGCCATGCGCGCAATGCTGATGTACGTATTCTTGAACCGGGAATGGCCTTCGAGCTGCCAACAGATTCCGCGTGAGTGAGTCAGTGGGTCTGCAACCGGCGACTTCTGGAAATCTCTCTCAAAGCCTGCCGGGAGGCGCAGACACGATTGTGGCTCTCGCAACGCCTCCAGGGAGAGGCGCAATCTCGATTGTTCGAATGAGCGGTCCCGCCGCCCTGGAGATCGGCAGCCGGGTTGTAAGTCCATGGCCGCTCGAGCCACGCCGGGCAACGCTTTGTACGATTTCAAATGCAGATCGTGGCGAGCTTCTCGACCAGGCGCTCGTGACGCCATTCATCGCACCCGAGTCCTTCACCGGCGAAAATCTTGTCGAGATTTCAGGACATGGGGGACTATATGTTCCGGCAATCGTTCTCGAAGCCCTGATCGCCTCTGGAGCCAGACACGCACTGCCCGGAGAATTCAGTCGCAGAGCCGTATTGAACGGCAAGCTCGATATCACTCAGGCGGAAGCAATTGGAGATCTTATCGATGCGCGTTCCGGCGCCATGCACCGTACAGCTCTCGGTCAACTCGACGGAGGCTTATCGCGACGGATTGCCGCATTGCGAAACAACGTGATATCCGTCGAGTCTTTGATAGCCTACGACATCGATTTTCCCGAAGAGGACGACGGACCGATATCCCGTGCCAAAGTGGGCACTGAGGTGGAACTGCTTCTGATCTCGCTCGATGCTCTGCTGGCAACCGTACCTGTCGGTGAAATGATTCGCGAAGGAGCAGTAGTCGTAATTGCCGGTCAGCCAAATGTCGGGAAATCGTCGCTATTCAACGCGCTTCTTGGGCAATCGCGCGCAATCGTGACCGATCTACCGGGTACCACTCGGGACGCTATCGAGGGACTAATCGAAACGCGCAACTGGCCACTGAGGCTGGTCGATACCGCCGGGCTGCGCGATACGTCCGATACTGTTGAACGGATCGGTGTCGAAGTGAGCGAGCGTTATTTGCGATGGGCGAACATCGTGCTTGCCTGTGGCGAGAATGCAGAGTCGCTCGATGGCACTCTGGAGGCTCTCCATGGACGAACAACAGCGCCGATCGTCCGCGTCCTAACAAAAAGCGACCTCAACTCCGGTTTATCAGCGATCCCGTCCGACAGCTATGATGTAAAGGTGAGCTCTGAGCGAGGAGAGGGGCTGGACAACCTGCTTTCTGTTGTTGATCAGACTCTGACAAGAGCTACCGGAGGCGCGATCGCAGAGATCCCGGTACTCACGCGTAGCCGCCATATTCACGGTATTCGTGAGGCCCGTACCGAGGTCGCCGCATTCGGAAAGGCCTGGATGGAGGATGCATTTCCGGCTCCAGTAGCGGCAGTTCATCTGAGAGCTGCGGCCACGGCGCTCGAAGGTTTGATTGGGGCGGTGAGTACAGACGATGTGCTCGACCGGGTGTTCAGCTCGTTTTGTGTGGGGAAATGAGGAAGCCCGCCATCAGGCTGTAGCAGCGGCCTCCCCGGAAACACCGGCTATCTCGGCAGCACTGGCACGGACAGTCCACGCTGCTCCTTTCATGATCATTGCCTGTTCCACCATCTGTGCCCCGATGTAATAGCCGCATCGATCCGGTACCACATAATCGCCGATACGGCGCGCCTCTTCACTCATTCCGTCCGAGAGGTACTTGAGACGCAGGCCAAGTCCTGACTTCTCGAAACTTCCCATGAGTGATCGGGCGACAACCGGACCCATCTCGCGAATCCGGGCGTATTCACGCCGATCATAGCCATAATATTCCCATGAGGCGTGTCCGGGACTGATCATCCGTGAAACCTGAACGGCAATACCTTCATTGATCAGAAGCTCGCGGAGCGTTGCACGCTTGCCAGTCTCCCAGTACGAGTAGTACCCGTTGTTTTCCTCGATGATAGGCCGCATTTCGCTTCGGCTTGTCGGCGATGTATAGCGAACACCGTGGGCGATCTCATGCGAGAGCCAAAGGGGGATGAGCTCAGGATCCAGGCCAAGTCCTCGAGTCTCCGGATTTGCGACGCTGGTGAAATGCTCGAGAGACACGAACGCTACTGCGCGTCCATTCACAACCAGCTCGCCGGCGTTGGCGGCTCCGACTCCAACCATGAGCACGACGTCGACGTCAGTATCCATCTGCAAGAGCGACCGGCACTGATCCTCGGCGTTTCTCGCAAGGCTGACCACGTCCATTCGCTCGAGCATCGTCCGAAGGTCAGTCCGTCCCGCCAAGGCAGCCGACTTGACGACTTCGGAGAAGTGAGGACTGTCGGGCTCAACAACGTAATTCGCCCAGTAGGCCTCAAGGAGACTGCGGTGGTTGTCGAAGTAGCGGAGATATGCCGCGATGCGATCGGTGCTGTTCAGGACTGCGAAGAAGTCGGGCAGCAGGTTGATCAGCATCAACAACCAGGTTCGCGGTGGGAGCGGAGCGCAGCGCGCTCGAAGGATGCGAGAAAATACGCTGACCAGAAATTTCCAACAAGAGCGATAGTCTTTCCGGACACAAAATAAATCATGGCACAAAAATTCCCTCTGTCGGAAGCAAGGTGCCGTACAGAGGGAACCCATGACGACGTTGCGTCAGATCGAGCTTAGTTGCCCCATTTGCGGAAACAGCTTTCACTCCCAGGCCGTGGTAACGACCAATGCCTTTGGAGGAAAGCGGACAGATTTCCACGAGCGCGCCGCTGGTACACAGCCGCTCGCGTACCTGATCCATATGTGCAGTGAGTGTGGCTACTCGGGCGGGGAGAGGGATTTTACCCAGGAGGCTGAAGTCAGCCCGCTTCTCAAGGAACACGTTTTCAACGAACT
>DATAIM010000188.1:0-2748 GCA_036262655.1 Gemmatimonadaceae bacterium
GCCGGGCGCCCGTTGCCCGTCCAGCCACACCATCGGCTGGCAGTTGCGAACGCGAAGCGCGTTGCCGCCGACGGCGGGATTGTTCTTGATACTGACCCCGGGAACAGTTCGGAAGAGATCGCTTGCGTTCGGGGGCCCCCGACGTCGAATGTCCTCGCTATCGAGAAACCGCCCAAACGTGGCGCGGTCCTGTCTCCGTTTGTAAAACTCGCGGAGACGCCCGTGAGGATCAGCGGTGACGGAAACGCCCTCCAGCTCAGCCGGCGCCGCCAGCAGGACGATCTCGACTGACGTCGGCTGTCCACCGGCGCCGACGTCTACCTTGATAGCGCGCGCCTCGTATCCAATTCGGCGCACGTGCAAGGAAAGAGGACCTGCCGGGAACCGTCCAAGATTGAAGCGTCCCCGGGAGTCCGTCACAGCGCCGCGTGCTATTGCGCTCGCGTCGACCGCCGTCACCTCTGCGTTGGGGACCGGTTCGCGCGCCGCGTCGGTGATTACGCCGGTTACCTGGTACGTCGCCGCGGACTGAACCGCGGCCGAGGGCGTACCCTGCGCCCCCAAAAGACCAGGAATCGCACACACAAGAGCCGACCTGATCACAACAGAGACGGTCCTATTGGACATGCAGTCCTCGTGGCTTCCGCGCCGTCAACAATTTAGCTCGCGAACATGCGCTCGCCAGTGAAGACGCGACGTGCTCCGGGGACAGCCGCGATTGGCGCACCCTCTATTGCAGCAACCTCACAGCCACGTCCCCCACGACCTGCAGACTCCGCTCGCTCACCTTGTCGATCGTGTCGAACGGAGTGTGGTGTGCAGTGAACTCAATGTCGATGACGTCGATGACGCGCAGTCCGGCGTCGAGCAGCGGAATGTGGTCGTCGGTGATCGACTCGCCCACCCGGGGCACGAAGTACCCGGTGTAGCCGAGGTCCGCCGCGGTCTGCCACACACGCGACACGATCTCCGGTGCGCGGCGCACGGAATGCCCCTCCTGGTAGATGCCGAGATTGGCATCGCCGATCATGTCCCAGACAACGCCAAAGAGCGGGCGATAGTCGGGCGCCGGCAGGTGCTGCGCGAAGTACTTCGCGCCGATCAAGACGTCTCGCCCGGCGGTGAAGTCGCCGTAGTCTTCCCCGTCGACGAAGAGCAGATCGATCCCCCACGTCGGTGGCGTGCTCTTGAGGACATCGGCGACCGCGATCAATAGCGCGACGCCGGACGCACCATCGTTTGCCCCAGGGACGGGCGTCGCGCGATCGGCCGGATTCGACGCGCGCTCGGACACGGGCCGCGTATCCCAGTGCGCGACGTAGAGCACCCGCTGCGTCGCCGCCGGCTTGAGGCGAGCGAGGATGTTTCGCATCGGGAGCGTGTCCCCGCTCGCGGTCACGTGCGAGAAGCTCTGCACGATGACGGTGTCCGCGCGCTGTCGCATCTGTGCGACGATCCAGTCGCCGGCGCGCCGATGTGGCTCCGTCCCCGGCACACGCGGCCCGAAGTCGAGCTGCGTGCGCACGTACTCCATCGCGCGTGCGCCACTGAAGGCCGTCTTGGGGGCAAAGGATTCGGCTGTTTCACACGCGGACAGCGCCGTCGCGAGCGCCAGGACAGTAAGCATTCGATTGCGGATTGCGGATTGCTGATTGCCGGAACGACCGTCACGACCCGGTAGACTCACAACGACCGGCGTTCGCAATCCGCAATCCGCAATCCGCAATCTTCTCACTTTAGCTCCCCCGCAAAGAATTCCAACTGTAATACAGCCGAGAGTACAAACTGGGTGAATCGTCTGTCGTTCACCTCATCGTACGTCACCGTGCGCGACGCCGACAGGGAGAAAGACGCATTTTCGGCCACATCGGTCTCGGCGCGGGCGTTCAGCGCCCAGCGGCCGTTGTCGGCGATTCGCTTGGCGGCGGTGTCGGCGAGAAAGATCGTCTCGGTGCTGATGCGCTGGAGGCCCACGTAGGCTCGAAGCACGTTCGACGACAGACGCCACGACTCCGGCAGCCGAAACAGCTTGCTGATGTCACCCGTCACGTCGTCCTGCGTGCCCTCGCTCGTTCCTCCGCTGCGAAGCTCACGCCGAGTCGTCCGCAGCCATCCGGCGGACGTCGTGAACCCACCGAAGAGATCCCACACCAGCGTGCCTCGCAGCGGGTACTGTCGCGTCTCCAGCTCCGTGCGGACCCCGGAGAGGGTGATTCCCGCTCCCGGCAGCGCCGGCTGAAAGCTGCTCGCGCGCGTGATCGCGGCGCGGGCTTCCGCGCTCAAGGAGGACACGAGACCCGAGAGCAAACGCGGCGTGAAGCTCCACCGCAGAGCGACATCAGGGAACGTCACCGAGCGAGCCTCGAGCATCGATTGCGCATTCTGCGCGCGACGTGTCCACGTCGTGTTCACCGTCCGCTGGTAGTGCTGCGTCAGGCTGGCGCCAAAGGGGAGCGACACCGTGTGATCGAGCGTCAGCCCGCGTGCCACGCCGGCCGTCGTCGCCAGCACGTCTCCGAGCGTGCGAAAGTCATCGATGCCGCCGAGCCCGAGCTGATAGGAGAAGCCAGGGGTAAACGGTGTGGCATCGAAGAGCGAGCGCATCTCCCGCGTCCAGATCAGTCGGACGGGCTGGATGGCGTTGGCGATCCGGCGCGCGATGCCAGAGTCGCCCGCATAGCGACCCAGTGCGCCGCCGAGATCAACTGAAGCGCCCGCCGAAATGACTTGCGAGTTGGAGAGCCGCCG
>DATAIM010000189.1:0-2998 GCA_036262655.1 Gemmatimonadaceae bacterium
ATCGAAAACGGGAACGGAGCTTCCCCGCCGGTCGGCGAGGTATCGTGCGGCTTCAGCACGCGCGTACCTGAGTCTTGTAAGGCGAGACACGGCGGATGCGATAAAAAAGTTCACTGCGCTGCATGACACCCTCTGCATCGCATGCTATGTCGATCGAATGGAAGCAGCGAAGCTTCTCGGAGCGCGTGGCAGGATTGCAGACGCGGAGAAGCTGCTGATTCAGCGAGTCTACAACCTGATCACGCCGGTAGAAATACTCATCGCTTTCGAACGCGCCCGCGTCGCCGCGAGGTTAGGCCACCGAGACGAAGCGCTTCGATCCTATCGTCTTGTGGTTGCGGCGTGGTCTACCGGCGATCCCGAGCTACAGCGGTACGTAGGAGAATCGCGGCGGGAGATCTCGCGCCTTGCTGCACAGGCCCGATCGCCGTAACCCGCCGCCGTAGCACTACTCTGTTGCAGACGGCTGGTGTTCCAATCACCGTGCCCGGAAGCGCATATCCACTGGCGCGATAAACAGATGGCCATTAGTATTGGAAATCTGGCCTGCACTCGCCCGGTGCAGTGCACCGTATTGGAGCGCTTGCTCCCCACTTTGATCATGATCCGGGAGAGGAAATGAGAAGTCTGTCGCTGGCTGTAATCGCGGTTGCTGTTGGCGTGGTAGCGTGCAGGGAAGTCGTGACGGCTCCCGACTCTGCCGTCGATCCGTCGCTTCGCAATTATTCATCCGCCCCCAGCAATCCTCCCCCACCCGACGTGGATACATCCGTAGCAGGGCAAACGGGCGGGACGACCTTCGAGCTTCGAGTGAGATACTTCTTCAATCCCGCCGGCAATTCCGGATGGATCAAGTTCGATTCGGAGATTGGCGACGTTACGGTCGACAAGAACGCTCAGATCCGGTACTCGAACGGGGTCTTCTCCGGGAAGGGCCTCGTGACAGTCGGGGACGTGGTCATCGACCTCACCAGAGTGAGCCAGACATCGCAATTCTCCTCGTGCAAGTCATGGACTAACCCCCCTGAGCCGGTCACCCCGACGGCTGACACGGCGCCGGTTGGCTGCTTTAACGTTGTCATCGACGGTATCAACGGTACGCCGGTCTACCTTACCGAGGGATGTCCGACGGACAAGAGCGTATATGATCCCCGTCGGATCTGCTACTCGAGGGAAGCTCCGCCGGCCGACGTGATCAAGTAGCAGCACGAACGCGGTCTAATTGGACGAAGGGCCGGGAAGCTCATGCTTCCCGGCCCTTCGTGCATCCGCCTTGCGCTGTCGAGTCGAGCGCCACGCCGCGCCTTTCCGACTCCGACCTACGCCGGTCAAGAGTTGTCGTCCGCCGCTTTCTGGCTCCGCCTCCGGATTGACGGCGTCAACGTTGCCGATCAGACAGCACGCTCTCCGCTGGCACTGTTGAGATGACGTGTACTCCAATCCGGAGGTTCACATGAAGCGCCTGAATGTTGGGATCACGGTTTGCACGATCGCCGTCGCGACTGCATGCGAGCCGCGCAGTCCCGCCGAGATCAACTCGCCGAATTCTGAGCCCGGCATAAACAGAGGCGTTTCCGCCGAAGCGATAGTGGCGCGCGATCTAGGAACATTGCCCGGTGGTACGAACAGCTATGCGGCTGCCATCAATGACAATGGTCAGGTAGCGGGAGACAGCGACCGCCGCGGGGGGCGGCATCAGGGGTTCATCTGGCAAGCGGGTGCGGTAACAATCCTTCCTCTCTTGTCAGGAACCAGCTTCGCAGTTGTGAACGGTATGAACGGAGCCGGAGTCGTCGTGGGCTACTCGATTATCGACGTCGGTATCGATCATGCAACGCTGTGGCAGAACGGCGCGGCGATCGATCTTGGCACTCTGGGGGGCCCGCGCAGTTTCGCGGAAGGGATCAACAGCGCGGGACAAATTGTAGGGTTCAGCGACGACGCGACCGGTGACGAGCGCGCGTTCCTCTGGCAGAATGGCGTGATGACAGCACTGCCGAGTCTCTCGCCGAACCTGGACGACGATCGCGCGTTTGCAATCAATGCGAGCGGGCAGATTGTCGGGCAGAGTGATGATGCGGCCGGTCGCGACCATGCGGTGCGCTGGCAGAACGGCGTTGTCACGGATCTTGGAACGCTTGGCGGGCTTACCAGCGTTGCCACCGGGATAAACGATGCTGGTGTCGTTGTCGGAAGCAGCACCACTTCATCAGGCGCGACGCACGCTTTCCGGTGGGAAAACGGCGTGATGACGGATTTGGGCCTGCTGCCTGGGGGAGTGTCCAGCGCTGCATCAGCGATCAACAGCGATGGAACAATCGTGGGGCACGCGACGACGGCGAGCGGACCGGAGCACGCTTTCATGTGGCAGAACGGGGCGATGACTGACCTGGGAACACTCGGGGGCTCGTTCAGCACCGCGCGGTCGATCAACAGCCAGGGACGCATTGCGGGATTCAGCCACACGAGTTCGGTCGTGAATCACGCGACCGTGTGGATCGTAAAATGAGGAAGCGCTGATCGCCGTGAATGCAGCGTGCTGACGGCGCTGCATCAATGAGAAAAGGCTTCGCCGTACAACACGGCGGAGCCTTTTCTTCCTGATACGGACGGGGTGGGATTCGAACCCACGGTACGCTATTAACGTACACACACTTTCCAGGCGTGCGCCTTAAACCACTCGGCCACCCGTCCTACGGTCTTGCAATGTAACAACCGGCAGAGCTCTTCCAACCCGTCTCACCTCCGGCTCGCGGGCTTCTTTCTCGCGGAAGTATTGAGAGACACGGCCGCGCGGATGAGGGCCTTGAAGGCATCCGCGTCGATCTCCTCACCCTCGTGGATATCGATCGCGCGCCTCACCTTCCCTTCCATGCTCGAGTTGAAGAGCTTCGCCGGATCGCTCAGGGATGCGCCCTTGAAAAACGTCATCTTTACTACCGCCTTGTACGTCTCACCGGTGCAGATTCCGCCGTCGTGCGACCATACCGGGGTGCCC
>DATAIM010000190.1:0-4614 GCA_036262655.1 Gemmatimonadaceae bacterium
CAGCCGCGTGACCGCGAGGTGGATAGAAAAGTTGCACGCGCTTGCGCTGCTCACGCGATACCTGCCGGAGCCGCGAGGTGAGACGTGTCGTCCTGTACCAGAAGATCGGAAGCGGAAGGAGCGAAAGCACGGCCAGCCGCCAGTTCATCTGGATCATCACGATGGTCATTCCGACCACGATGAGAACGTTCGTGATGAACGGGAGCATTGCGCCGACGAGCGCATCCTTCAGCATCCCGATGTCACTTATCACGCGAACGATCAGCTCGCCGCTTCGCGCCCGATAGTGATAGGAGAGGGAGAGTGCCTGAAGATGACGGTACAGGTCGCCTCGAACCTTTGTAAGCACCCGCGTTCCCACCAGCGCGAGCCCGACGGTGTTCGCATACGCGAACAACGCCCTGAGGGCTCCAAACAGGACGATCGCGCTGGCGCTGAGAGTGACCAGCGCAAGCGGTGACCGGTCGCTCAGCCAGGGATGGATGCTTCGCGTGTTGCCTGCAGGATCCAGCACATTATCGATGACAAGCTTGAGCGGCCACGGCTCGAGCAGCCGCATCGCTACCTCACCGACGAGCCCGGCTGTCGATAATGCGATCAGTCGCTTTTCGGCGTAGATCTGTCCGCGGAAGCGCCGGAAGAAATGAAACAGCCCGGCGGGTGATTTTTTCCGGGACATTCTACGCCTCCATTGCCGCAGGCACTCTCGAAGCTGCGCCCTGCTCCGCGAGGGAAAGAATTCTGTCGACGACCATCGGCCAGGTGTGCGACCGTATGACCGATTCCCGGGCGGCGCGGCCGAGTCGCTCACGCAGGTCGGGCGAGCGGCTCAGGCTCGACAGCACCTTCGCGAACGCCCCGGCATCCCCTGCCTCGCACAAAATGCCGTTGACCTCGTGCTCGATGATCTCCGGTATTTGTCCGATCGCGCTTGCAACCACCGGCAGGCCGCTCGACATGTACTCGTAGACCTTCAACGGTGAGAAGTAGAAATCTGCGTTCGCCGGATACGGCGCCACGGCAGCGTCGAAGGACGTCAGCAGTGCGGGTACGGCCGCTGGATCGATCGCGCCGGTGAAGGTCGTCGCGGAGAGCGAGCCGGTTTCATTCAGAGCGGTCTCGAGTGTGGCCCGCTCCGGACCATCCCCGCCGATTATCAGCCGCGACTGAGGATCCAGCCTGTAGAGAGTCGAGAAGGCATCGACCAGGACGGGCAGGCCGTGCCACGGCTTGAGGGTGCCGACGAACCCGACAGTGAACTCATCGCCTCCGTGGGGGTACGCGGACACTATGTCGGGGGTGAAACGTTCCGCGTTCACTCCATTCGGCACTACGTGAACTCGGTCGCGTGCACCGGGAAAACGATCCAGGTACGAAGCGACCTCCCGCGACACGGCGACGATCGTCGACGCGGCATCGAACACGCGCTGCGCGACCCCCTCGGCGCTTCCTCTGTCCACCAGGCCGCGGTGTTTCTCCTGTTCGTCGATCAGAGGAGCGTTCACCTCGAGAACCCCGGGAACACCCTGCTCCTGCGCGTGCTCCATTCCCGCGTAGCTCCACAACGAGTATCTCTCGTACACGAGGTCGAATGGACCCGCGCCGCGCAGCATTGCGGAGAGCCCGCGGTTGGCGCCGAGAGAGGCTCGCTCGCGTGCGGCGATGTTGCCCTTCGGCAGCGCCGAGAGCCAGTGGATTCCAGCGGTGCGCAGATCTTCCGGCGGCTCGCCATCGAAACGGGTCGCGAATATCTCGACCTCTGCGTCTCTCCCGAGGAGTGCACGTACTACTTCCTGCACGTGAACGGACGACCCTTTGGTTCCAAAGACCGGCACTCCGGGGTCGGCGCAAACATAGGCGACTCGCATCAGGCGGCCTCCTCTCCCGCAGCCTTCGCTGCGAAAAGCTTTCGCACAGCTTCCGCATTCCGGCGAACGTCGAAGTCGCTCTCGACGAGGCGGCGAGCAGCGGCGGCGAGTCTGCGCCGAAGTTCCGCGTCGTCCAGAAGACGCACGATTCCCGACGCCAGCGCGGGAACGTCACGCTCCGCAACGAGCAGCCCTGTCTCCTCGTGGCGAACCGCCTCGGGGATTCCGGCGACATCAGTAGATATGCACGGCGTGCCAAGCGCCATCCCTTCGAGCAGCACGGTTGGCAATCCATCGCGGTTGCCGTCGGCTCCATTAACGCACGGGGCGGCGAGTACAGTTGCCGCTCTCACCCGGTTCCGCACGTCCTTCTGGGGTAGAGGGCCGACAAGATGCACCGTGTCCTGGAGCGCCAGATGCGATATGAGGGAGCGAAGCTGCTGCTCCATGTCTCCAGCGCCGATTATCTCGCAGCGGACGCGTCGCCCCTGGTCGCGTAATGTCGCGAGCGCTCGAATGAGGTCGTCGAATCCCTTTTTCTCGACAAGACGTCCTACGGCTACGACGAGCTCATCGCGACGTACCGGGGATGAATAGGGGAAAGAGTCGAGATGAAGGCCGTTGTATATCCGCCTCACGCGGGAGGCGATGGGTCCGTAAGTTCGGCGCAGGAACTCGAGATTGTGATCGCTGACTGTCACAACAGCTGAAGCGTCCGAGAGTTTCCGTCGAAAGTCGCCCGCGTCTACGCTTTCGTGAAAGATGTCCTTGGCGTGAGCGGTAAAGCTGAATGGCAGACCCGTGAATCTGGCGGCCATTCTAGCGACGGAGGATGCGACGCTCGCGAAATGGGCATGCACGTGCGTGAATCCGCCCGCCTCGAGCTCGGTCGCGAGGAGTACCGCCTGGTGCACGTCGCGGGAATCCTCGCCGGTAAATGCCCCGAGCGACTGCCAGAACCGGGGCAGCCTGTTCCCCGCGTACGACAGTGCGGACCAGAACTCCGGCAAACGTGGCCGATCGGAAAAGATGTATCGCACTGGCGACCTCACTTTCGCGAGCAGGTCCTGAAAGTGTGTGTCGACAGGGGGGCGAAGAGAGAATATGCCGAGGAGCATTCCCGCCGCCTCATGCGCGAGTATCTCCGAGACGATAAACGTCTCGGAAAAACGAGGATACATCTTCACGACATACGCAACGCGCGGATGCGCTCGAGCCGTGCCAATATGTTTCCCGCGCGGCAGAGGCTCAGGCGACGGCAAGAAGCTCATCCGCAAAGTGTGGAATACGCTCGAGACCGTTGAAGTCGATTCGATCACGAACTCCTTCCGGCGACGGCACCTCGCGGGCCATCCAGTCGCTGAGAGCGGCTGGTGTCATGTCGTCGGGGATCATCATCGACAGGGCGCCCAGGTCGCGCATTCGCTCGGCTCGAATGAGCTGCTCGGTACGCGGACGAGTGCGGGGCACGATGAGGGCGGACTTCTCCATCGCCAGGATCTCGCATACGGTGTTGTAACCGCCCATTCCAATGACCCGATCCGCGCGGCGGAGGAGATGCGCGGGCTCGGCTGAGAACTCCAGCATGCGGAGGCGCTCGTTGCCCGCGGCCCGTGCCGCTATGTCATCGCGCACCGCCTGCGGCATGAACGGGCCCGTCAGCACTACTCCGCACGTTTCGTCAGGCATGTCCGCCGCCGCGAATGCACTCGCAACCGCCGCTCCGTCCTGCCCGCCGCCGACCTGGCAGAGAACTAGCCGCGATGATTCCGGAAGTGACTGGAGCGCATCGACGACTGCGGGCTCCGGCTCGCCTGCAAAGCGCGCCGACGGATCGAGGTAGCCGGTGAACCTTACCTTCTCGGCGACTTCATGAGACATGTGGTACTCGCTGAGGAGGTCGTAGACAGTCGGATCGCCATACACCCAGATAGCATCGTAGTAGGATGCTACGGCGTCCTCCCCACCAGACTCGGCCCACTCGCGTTGCACGGTTCCCGGATCATCGAGGATGTCTCGCAGACCGAGGACGCAGCGGGTGTGGCCGCGAGCGAAAGATTTGAGGGCAGGGTCGAGCTCCCCGAATGCGCCGCGCGGCAGCTTGTCGACGATGAAGAGATCAGGCTGGAAAGCGTCGAGGGCAGCTTCGATCGTTCGGGAACGGAGTGTCGTCAGCTCGGCTCGTGAGATATCGAGATTCCTTGGCCGATAGTCGCCAGTGGCGTCTTTCGTGAGGGCGGGGAGCGTGACGCAGTCAATGCCGGGGGCGAGCGCCATTGCGTTCATCTCCTTTGCGCCGGAGATCAACAGCACGACGGCACCTTGCGGGGACGCGGCAAGGGTCTGCGCAATAAGCGCGTTTCGGCGCATATGGCCGAGCCCGAGCGCATCGTGCGAGTACAGGGCAATACGACGTTTTCGGGAGTGCGGAGCGGCGGGGGTCTCTGGGTGCATAGAATGGTATTCTGAATTGCATGATCTACGCCCAAAACTCAGATGTTTGGGCTATTTGCGAGAGCGGATCACCGCATACGCGACGATTAGCGGCGTAGAGAGCAACTTCTGCGCGGTGAATGAAAAAAAGTTCATCAGAATGCAAGTGGAGACATCAAAAAAAAGCGCGCATGGACAGGGCACACTGAATCAATTCCCGCGCCAAAAAAAAACGCTCCCGTGGGAGCGTTGGTGAAAGCGCTGCTTTGAGAGCCACCGGTCGGATTTGAACCGACGACCGCTCGATTACGAA
>DATAIM010000191.1:0-2652 GCA_036262655.1 Gemmatimonadaceae bacterium
CGCCCGTGATCTTCGCTCTCGCCTCGGCGAAATCGAGCTGTTGCGGAACACTCGCTCCCCACCCATCGAGGAAGTCGGCGCCGAATGAGATGATCAGCTTCGCAGCCGCGAAATCATAGCGTGGCCATGCGACGCCGAGCGATTGGCGGTTTGCGGCGATGGCGGCGTAATCGGCGTCCGGATCGATGCTGAGTGCCGGGGGAACTCCATAACCCGCGAGCCACGTATTAAGAAAGGCGGGGAAGGTTCCCGATTCGTGGCGGTTGATGAATACTGCATTTGCTGCGGCCGGACGGATTTCGGCGAGTTTCTGCGCGAAAATCCTGAGCGCCTCGTCCCACGTGATTTTCTCGAGGCGGCCGTTTCTGCGGACCATCGGCCCCCGATATCTGTCGGGATTGTAGAGCGCCTGGAGCCCTGCCTGACCGCGGGCACAGAGGGCGCCGCGGTTGAGCGGATGATCCGGGTTTCCCTCGAGCTTGATGGTACGTCCGTCGCGAGTCTCCGCGATGAGACCGCATGCGACGCTGCACTCTCGGCACGTGGTGGCGTAGTAGGTGGAGACTCCGGGAACCGTCTCGTCGGGAGAGACGAGGTACGGGATGAGCTTCTCGACCTTTTCAGAAGTGCAGCCGACCATCGTGGTCGCTGCGGAGCCCGCCCCAACCACCTTCAGGAATTCGCGTCTTTTTACAGTGCTCATGCGGCAGCGTCGCCTGGGACAGTCGTTGTGATGGATGCGCCGATCACGAAACTGGTGTGCATCAGTAGTGACATGTCGCGCAGTCGTAGCGCGCCTTCAAGGGAGGATTCGAGCGCCCGACGTGGCAGTTGACGCACCAGCCCATGTTGAGCGAGTTCTCCTGGTAGACCTGCTTCATGTTCTGGACGTTGCCATGACACGTCTGGCATGAAACCCCGGCGTTCACGTGGCGCATATGGGGGAAATGCACGTATTCCGGGAGCTTGTGAATGCGGACCCATGGCACTGGCTGCTTCCTGTTCCAGAAGCCGCTGAGTTTCTGAATCTCGGGTTTTTGCGTTGCGATGACTGTATGGCAGCCCATGCAGGTGCCGACGGCGGGGAGCCCTGGATCAGGAGATTTGTTCGCGGAAAAGTGGCAGTAGACGCAATTCATCTTGAGGGTGCCGGCGTGAACGGTATGCGGGAAGTTCACTGGCTGGTCGGGGCTGTTACCCTCGGAGGAGCTTGCTCCGGCGTAGGCTGAAAGCATTGCCGCGGCAGCAGCGAGGATGAGGAAACCGGGAATGGCGAGCCATTTCCTCTGCGATGTCATCGGCAATCTGAAAGGCGAGTCAAATGGTCGGCTTTGTGAACAATTTCACAAGCCCCGAACGTGGCGGGTAAAATGGCCACGCAAGATTTCATCCGCAAGTCGCTCGGACCACTCATTCTCCTCGCGATTCACGTGGTGATTCCGCGCCATGCGCTCGCCGTTCGCGATCGATCGTTCTCAGCACTTCGATCGCCATCGCCCTGAGCAGGTCCAGCTCCCGTCCGTCCGGCGTGGCGCGAAAAAGGAGCGAGCGGAGAGAGCGCATCACGTGCTCGTCATTGCGCGTCTTGAAGAACCGGATCTCGGTCAGGGCGCGGTGCGCATCCGAAAAGAACAGCTCGAATTTCCCGGACGTTGGCGGGTCTGCCGCTTTGCGGGGAGGAGCGAGTCTCCGCGTCGCATCAGCGGCCGCGAGGTGGAGCTCGTAAAGGCCAATCAGAACCGCCTGCGCGAGGTTGAGAGAGGCATGTGTTGTCGTGGGAATGGTAACGACCGTGTTAGCGAGATCTAGCGCGTCGTTCGGCAGGCCCTTGTCTTCGCGCCCGAATAGAAGTGCGACGTTTCCCTGCTCTGCAAATCCGATCAGATCGGATGCAGCTTCCCTCGGTGTTACAACTTCCCGTTTGGCAGCCCGCCGGCGTGCCGTGAATCCGGCGACGCGGACGCAATCGGCTAGCGCAGAATGAAGGTCGTCGTGGTGCTCGATTGCGTCGATGATTTCCTGTGTGTCATGCGCGACGCCAACGAGGCGATAGGGATCGTACGCGACAGGGCGGACGAGCCGAAGCGTGTGCACTCCCATGTTTTTCATCGCGCGAACTGTAGCGGCGATGTTGATGGGATCGAGCGGCTCGTACAGTACTACGCGCGCGGCGGAGAGGCGGGAGCCCGTCACGCGAGCGCCGGCTCTTCGCGCACCGTGATCGTTGCACGAAGGGCCGGCGTGTTCACTGGGTCAGACGACTGGCCTGCCGGTGATGAGCCGGTAAACGACGACGATGATGGCGATCACCAGGAGCAGGTGAATCAGACCACCACCGATCGGAAACACGAACGCACCGAGAATCCACAGGATCAGCAGAACCATCGCAATCGTCCAGAGCATTGACGAATCCTCACTAAGGGTTGTTCCGCGATTCCGCGGGCTGCTCAGCTTGTGGCAACTGTCGTACCGTCACGGAGGACTGAACAGTGTCTCAATTCCGACGAGTCGCCAGGCGCCAGACGAAGTGTCGTAGTCGCGAGCTCCTGCTGGCGGATTCCGCAGCTTGGCCGCCCTGCGATTCCCGTTAGCAACGGCCCGGCATTTTTAACCCCCGAGGACGCCGAGGACGCGGAGAAGTGCGAGAGAGAT
>DATAIM010000192.1:0-3115 GCA_036262655.1 Gemmatimonadaceae bacterium
CTCCTTTGGAACGTCGTCGCGCGATCCGATCACTTCCGCCGATCAGCCACTCGCTCGACGGAGGCCCCAAGTAGTCGCAGCCGATGATCGATACGCTCGTATCCGCGCTCGATCTGGTTGACGTTGTTGATGACGCTGCGCCCTTCAGCGCAAAGCGCCGCGATCAGGAGTGCCATCCCTGCCCTGATGTCCGGTGAGTCGAGCGTCGAGCCGCGCAGGCGGGAGGGGCCTGACACAAGAGCGCGGTGCGGATCGCAGAGAACGATTCGCGCACCCATGGCAATCAGCTTATCGACGAAGAAGAGACGTGACTCGAACATCTTCTCGTGCATCATGATAAGACCTTCGCATTGCGTCGCTGTGACGATCGCAATCGACATCGTGTCCGCCGGAAACGCAGGCCATGGCTGGTCCTCCAGCTTCGGGACGTGGTCCCCCATGTCCGCTTGGATTTTGAGGGTCTGCCTATCAGGCACGATGAGATCGTCGCCCTGGACTTCGCACACGATACCCAGTCGCTCGAATCCCATGCGTGTCGACCGCAGGTGCTCGATTCCCGCTTTCTCGATTCGCAGCTCGGAGTGCGTCACAGCTGCGAGACCGATGAACGATCCAACCTCGATGTGATCCGGACCGATTGTATGCGTCACCTCGCTTTGTCCCAGTGGCCGGCCACCCTCGATACTGATGCAGTTGGTACCGACGCCGTCGATGTGTGCGCCGAGAGCCGTGAGAAAATGAGCGAGATCCTGCACGTGGGGCTCGCTTGCGGCGTTCCTCAGGATTGTTTTGCCTGACGCGGCACAGGCCGCAACGAGCGCGTTCTCGGTGGCGGTGACGCTCGGCTCATCGAGGAAGACGTCGGCTCCGCGAAAGGCTTTGACGGAGAGGCGAAGCAGCCCTTCTTCGAGGCTCACCTTCGCGCCGAGCTGCTCGAGGGCCAGGAAATGCGTGTCGAGCCGGCGGCGGCCAATCACATCGCCGCCCGGTGGCGGCAGCAGTATCTCCCCGCAACGGGCAAGGAGCGGAGCAGCGAGCAGAATCGAAGCCCTGATTTTCGCGCAGAGGCTTGCATCGAGGTCGCGTGCCGTGAGGTCGCGGGCCTCGATGAGAAGTGAGTTGTCTCCCGTCCATTCGATCTTCGCTCCAACAGAACGGATGAGCTCCATCAGCGTTTCGATGTCGCGGATGTGCGGCACGTTGTCGAGCCGGACGGGATTCTCCGAGATGAGTGCCGCGGCTACGATCGGGAGCGCGGCGTTCTTGTTACCCGACGGACGGATCGTACCACGAAGGGTGCGTCCGCCTTCTACGACGTATTGGACAGCAGGCATTTCTCTCATCGTTTCGGGGAGGCTCGGAGGAGTTGCAACCACGCGGCAGGGAGCCGGAATCGACGCGGTTGCGCTAATATATTCCGCGTAGCACTCTTTGTACCGTTACGCACAGGCTGCCCTGGTGCTGGCCCTACCCTTGCACACAACCCGCGCATGACGGCATGGCTGATGACGGGAGCGGATTGGCTGCTGCAGGCCGCGGCCACGCTGCCCGACACGATCATTACCAAGCAGGTCCAGCCCCAAGCGTCCACGTTCGAGAAGATCACGACTGCCGCCAGCGGTCTCGCTTCGATCGCTCTTCTCGTTCTCGCTGTGGCTCTCGTACCCGCGGCCTGGAATTTCAGGAAGAGCTACGCGAAAGTCAGCGACATGCTCGATCGCATTTACGGCGACATCAATCCTCTAATGCGGCACGCAAGCACAATCGCCGACAACGTGAATTACATCTCCACTTCCGTTCGGGTTGACATTCAGCAGGTGAGTCAGACTGTCGCGATGGCGAACCAGAAAGTGGTCGAGGCGGTCGCCGTCGCGGAGGAGCGCGTCAAGGAGCTCAATGCGCTGCTGGCGGTGGTGCAGGAGGAGGCGGAAGGTGCATTCGTCTCCACAGCTTCGACACTGAGAGGCGTACGAACCGGTATTCATGAAGCATTCGACAAGGAGGAGGATCTGGATGGCAGATACATTGAGGGAGGAAGCCCCGAGTGGGAGAAGCCGCGCCCGCGCGTCCGTCCGCGAGACGAATTCGGACGACGAGCGTGAGCAGCAGTTCGACCTGCTGACGGCGGCGCTTCTCGGCGCGGCTGTTGGCGCTGTCATCACGTTGATCTTCCGCACCGGCCCGAGCGGCCGGCGCCCAATTGCGCCCATGCTTTCCGCGACAGGAAAGGGCGCGAAGTGGGCCGCACTGGCAGGACTCGAGGGCGCACGGTGGGCGGGCGAGCGCGCGGCGCCCGGAGCGCGCTGGGCTGCGGAGCGTGGACGCGATGGGGCTCGCGAAGTCGCAAAGCGATCCGCTCGCGGATATCGCCTGGCACGGGAGCGTGGTGAGGAGCTCGTCGATTCCATTCCCGTTGATGACATCGCCGAGGGCATGCGCGAATACGTGGATGGAGCGCGCGAAGCGATCAACGACGTTGTGCGCGCGGAGATGAACGACCTTCGCAAAGCGGTCCGGCGGCAGCGGAAGCGGATCGGGATCTAGATTGGCGTCACGGCTGTCGGCAAGACAGCCCTTCGCAGTGATGCTCTGCGTGGCGGTACTCGTGATACTTGCGATCGCCGCCACGCCCGCCACTGCTCACGCGTGGACACCAGGCACCCACATTTTCCTTGGTGAAGCGATCATGCGGTCGCTGGCGCTGCTGCCTGGCAGCATCGCCGAGACGATCGCCGCGTTTCCGTACGATTTTCTTTATGGAAGCATCGCCGCCGATACGAGCATCGCAAAGAAATACGCTGCTGCAGGTCGGCATTGCCACTCGTGGAAGGTCGGGCTCGAGATCCACGAGCAGGCTGGTACAGAGTCGATGCGCGCATTCGGGCTCGGTTACCTCGCGCACCTCGCCGCCGACACAGTCGCGCACAACTATTTCGTGCCGCACCAGCTCGCGATCACCTCGACGACTGCCGCACTGGGCCACAGCTACTGGGAAAGCCGCATCGACACGCACATCGGCGAGCGATTCAGCCGGCGCGCCCGTGAGATCATTCTTCTCGATCACTCCGCTTCCGACGGCCACCTCGACCGCATTCTGAGCCCAACCATATTCAGC
>DATAIM010000193.1:0-5801 GCA_036262655.1 Gemmatimonadaceae bacterium
ATCTCTCGAGCGACAGCTGGGTGGTGTCTATGACGGCGGCGACAGCTCCACGCGGAAGGCGCGTTCCTTCGACGGGCGTGAACGACAGGAGCTGCCCCGCCACTTCAGCGGACACGACAACTTCGTTTGCCTCGAACGTCCCATACGCGTCGGGCTTTCGTTCGCGATTACATGCGAGCAGAAAAGGTGAGGCAAATGCGAGAACGAAGCGCTTTCGCGTCATGGAGTCTCTAATCCGAGGGTTGTGAGGAGGTGGGTTCGTGCTTGCGCGAGCTCTATGCGATGACTGGAGCGGGCAAGACGTGCAGCGAGCACGTCAGTGTCACGATCGACGTACTCGGCCGATGTCACGACACCTTCCGAATACCGGACGCGGGTCTCGGCGAGAATGGTTTGTCTGAGACGAATGATCTCTTCGTCCTGCGCCAGTGCAGCCTCGAGACGCTCGATCGAGGCAAGGTCCTGTTCGAACGCGCGGCGAAGAGAGTTGGTGAACGTCTCTTCCTCAGTGTTCACGATGTTGCGCTGGAGAGCGAGAATCTCGCGATCACGCGCCGTCGTGCCCCAGCTCCATGGCGACCATTGGAGCTGTATCCCCGTCACCCAGTAGCTGTCGAATCGGTCGCTCAGTGGATTGAGACCCGGTCTCCCGTAGCCCAACGTTCCGAAGGCGGACAGCCGCGGTCTGGCTTGCGCTGAGCGCGCGGCCTCGAGCTGCTGAAGTGCTTCGCGCGCGAGAGTGAACTGGATGTATTCCGGCCGGTTTCGGAGAGCGGGGTAAGTCGCTGGTTTGGGCAGGTTCGCCGGGGCCTGCGGGAGAGCGAGTGGAGAACCCGGATCGATCTCACGTTTTGTCAGGCCAGCGAGAATGGCGACTGCCGCGCGCCGGGCGGCGTTCTGCTCGTCCACTGCCTGCTTCCGGCGCAGGAGCTCAGCGCGAATGGTGTTGCTCTCGCTTGGGAGCGCTGCTCCCTCTTTCACGCGCGCTTCGGCTACGGTGAGCTGCGCCTCGAGGTCGGTAACAGCGGTTGCAATTTCAGCCGACAGAGTCTGTGCGCGGAGTGCGAGAAAGAACGCAGCATTCACCGCTTCGTTGATGCTGTAAAGGGCGGAGCGAACGCGTGCCTTCGCCTCCTCGCCCTGAGCGCGCTCGACTGCACGGCGCGGGGCGAGAGACGGATCGTACAAGCGTTGCTGCGCTGCCAGTCGTGCGTCGTAGGTGTCGTTCGGTGGAGTGGGAATGGCCACGCCTGGAATGGTCAACGGAATTCGTGCGACGTCCGACTGATACTTCGCGTTACCGTCGACAGACAGAGACGGCCTGAGCTCGGCGGTGATGTTGCGGATTCGGAGCGCCGACTGCGCAGCGAGAATCTCGAGTTGTGCGTTTCGTGGATCGGCTGCGAGTGCGGCTTTACGCAGCTCGGACAGCCTTTGCGAATCGGCCGGAGCCTGAGCGCGCGAGACACCGAGCGGCATGAGCGCAAGAGAAACGGCGAGGATGATTCGGGTCATGGACGGAGTGCCGCGCGGATGTAGGCCGGCAGTTCTTTCCGTCGGTGCTCGATGAATTTCGCGAACTCATCGTCACTCATGTCGAGAACCGCCCGGAGCATTGGCCGCGCGGCGAATGGGAATACGCAGAGGGAGAGAATGTTGACGACGAACTGTGCGGCGGTGGTGCGGCGTATCTGCCCTGCGCGGGCAGCTGCTGCGAGCTGCTTTTCCAGTTTGTCGAATGCCGGGCTGGCGACATCCGAGAGCTTACCGCCGGCGATGTTGCCAAGGAGCCTTGGAATGCGCTCGGGGTGGTGGTGCAGCTCGGCCAGGATGTAGCCGGGCAGGAAGGGTGATGCGGTGAGGACGTTGAGATAGGTGTCGACGATTCGGTCGATCTTGTCGAGCGCCGCGATGTCGCTGCCGATGATGTGGATGATAGCTCCGAACATTGGTGCAGCGACGCGGCTGAATACGGCTTCGCTGAGTCTTTCCTTGGAGCGAAAGTAGTAGTGGAGGAGTGCCTGGTTGACGCCCGCTTCGTCGGCGATCTCCTGCATGCGTGCGCCGGCGGTTCCGCGGCGGATGAAGACCCGTTTGGCGGCTTCGAGGATGCGGCTTTCGGTCTCGCCATCGGGTGGCAGGCGGCGTGCAACCTGTCTGACCATCCGGCTTAATTAACTGGTTAAACAAAAGTGTGCAACCCGCATCCTCCCGCAGATACTCATGTGGCATGAATCTCTCACCAGCCCGAACGCGCATGGCGGTCAGCTCATGCGCTACTCACTTCAATGGACAAAGGGAATGCCGACACGAAGATCTACGGCCCGCTGGGAAGGCGGTCTCAAGGGTGGAAAGGGAACTTTCAAAGGGGAAAGCGGAGCAATTGGCGGACAGTACAATTTCAGCTCGCGTTTCGAGGAAGGAGTCGGGTCGAACCCGGAGGAGCTGCTCGCTGCCGCGGAGGCCGCGTGCTTCAGTATGGCGCTCGCCGGAAACCTCGAGAAAAACGGGACACCGCCCGCGAGCATCGACACCGAGGGCGCCTGTACAGTCTCGCCGCGCGAAGGAGGGTTCGCGATAACGGGCATCGCGCTGAAGGTCCGAGCCGTGGTTCCCGGCATCGACGACACGAAGTTCCAGGAGCTCGCCAGAAAAACGGTAGAGACCTGTCCTGTGTCGAGGACATTTCACGGCAACCTCGACTTGACTGTCGAGGCCACCCTTTCAGGCGATACGCTTCTCTCCTGAGTCCCACATCGCGCGTGCATCGCACGCGTCGCAGTTGCCGCACGACCAGTCAGCGGACACCTCTTCACCGAAGTGCTCGAGAATGAACTTCGTGCGGCAATCGGCTGTCTGGCAGAAGTCGATGATCGTGCGGAGCTTCTTCTGATCGTTCGCGCGGCGTTCCTCGTAATCCGTCACGTCGTGGCTGAGATCGCATGAGGTGAGGTTGCCCTGGAGCCGCTGCCATCGGCCACCGCGGTGCTCGCGCACCAGACCATGCCTCTTCAGGAGAGCAAACACGATCTTCGCCTTTCGCTGCGGAACCTCCGTCATCTCGGCGATATCGGCGAGCGCTACCGGCTGGTCGATCGGGTATTTCTCGAGGGCGAGCGCGACTTTAGCAGCCTCCTCGACCTCCGGATATTTCCCGCCAAGAAAGTATGACTGGATTCGACGATCCTCGACCCGGTACAACATCGTGCAGATAGCTGGTTTCCCATCACGACCGGCTCTCCCGGCTTCCTGATAGTAGGATTCAATCGACCCGGGGAAGTGGTAATGCACGACGAAGCGGATGTCCTGCTTGTCGATGCCGAGCCCGAATGCGTTCGTCGCGATGATCGCCTTGAGATCGCCATTCATGAACGCATCCTGAACCTGCTTTCTGTCCGCGGCGGGCCGCTTGCCGTGATACAGACCTATGCTGAACCGCCCCGAGAGCCGCTCATAGAGCCGCTCGGATTCCTTGACCGTCGCGACATAGATCACGCCCGAGCCTTTCTCTTCGGCCAGGATCTGCTCGACGATGCAGTCCTTGAGATTGTCGTTGACAGTCCGCCGCACCTCGAATCGCAGGTTAGGCCGCGCAAACCCGGTAATCGTGACATGTGGCTCGTGCATTCCGAGCTGGTGCACGATGTCGTCCTGCACTTCCTGTGTTGCGGTCGCGGTAAGCGCGAGGATTGGGGGGCGGCCAAGCCTTTTCGCAATCGATCCAAGGCTCAGGTAATCGGGTCTGAAATCATGGCCCCACTGACTGACACAGTGTGCTTCGTCGATCACAAAGAGGCTCACTTTCCGTGTCAATAGACGCTCGAAGAAATCCCGGTCCTTGAAGCGCTCCGGTGTCAGATACAGGAGCTCGCCCTCTCCATCCGAGATCTGCCGGTGAGCTTCGCGCGTCTCTCCTGTCGAAAGGTGAGAGTGCATGGCCACCGCATCCACGCCCTGTGCGGAGAGCTTGTCTTTCTGGTCTTTCATGAGGGCAATCAGCGGGCTGACCACTACTGTCAGGCCGGGTGTCGCGAGTGCGGCGAGCTGATAGATGAGCGACTTGCCGCTCCCTGTCGGCATGACGACGAGTGCATCGCGGCCGTCGAGCAGCGCCTTGATGGGCTCCCATTGGCCTTTCCGGAAATCATCATGGCCGAAGCGCTCGCGCAGCAGAGCGCGGGCTTCGGTCTTGTCAGCCTTGATCATCGGCTCGGTTCGTTCGCATGAATTATTCCCGTTTTCGTCGCAGTATTGTTCCACAGTGACAAACAAGGAATCCGTTCGCTTCAAGGTGTTCGCGATGACAGCCCCTGGCGTCGAGATGATTCTCGCTCGCGAGCTGAGGGCGATGGGCATCGTCCCCGGGGAAATAACCGCCGGCGGTGTCGCTTTCGAGGGAAAGATCGAGCACGTAATGCGAGCCAATCTCTGGTCACGCGTAGCGAACCGAATTACTGTCCGGGTGGACGAGTTTCACGCGTCCACTTTCCACGAGCTCGAGCGGCGCGCCAAAAAAATCGAGTGGTCGCACTACGTTTCTGCCACCCAGGCCGTGCGGTTCAGGGTCACCTGCAAAAAATCGCGGTTGTACCACTCGGGCGCGGTAACGGAGAGGCTGGGAAACGCGGTCGCGGCGGCGGTCGGGGGAAAAATCGAATCGGATGACGATGAGGAGAGCGATGCGGAGTCGCAGCTTTTCATCGTCCGGATTGCCCACGACGAGTGCACGATCAGCGTCGACAGCTCCGGTGCTCTTCTGCACCGTCGCGGCTACCGCCAGGCCGTCGCGAAGGCACCGCTTCGGGAAACTCTGGCCGCTGCGATGGTCTATGGAAGCGATTGGACTCCACAAATGCCGCTTAGCGATCCACTGTGCGGATCCGGTACAATTGCTATTGAAGCCGCGATGATGGCGCGTAAGCTGGCCCCTGGTGTCGCGAGAAAGTTTGCTTTTGAGCGCTGGCAGGGCCACGAGGCCCAAGCTTGGCAAACCCTGCTCACCGACGCCCGTGCCGTCGCTCTTGCCAAAGCTCCCGCCCCAATCGTCGCTTCGGACCGGGATGCAGGAGCCATCACCGCCGCAACGAAAAATGCTGAACGGGTCGGCGTGGCTGGAGACATAGAGTTCCGGCAGCGTTCCATATCACAGGCTGAGTTTCCGACCACGCCCGGCTTCCTCGTAACAAACCCACCCTATGGTGTACGCGTCGGCGAGTCGGCTCCACTCCGCAATCTCTACGCGCAGCTCGGCAAAGTGGTACGGGCGCGCGCACCCGGCTACGCCGTCGCGCTGCTCTCCGCGGACCCCGCACTCGAATCGCAACTCCGCCTCGACCTGCGCGAAGTTTTCCGGACGACCAACGGTGGAATTCCTGTGAGGCTGGTCGTCGGGAGGAACGATTGAGCGACACCGGACTCATCTATTCGATCAACTGCTCTCCGGGAGGAGTGCCCAAGCTCCCCGTTCCCGAAGCTCTTGTCACCACCCACGGACTGTTTGGTGACAGCCAGGCGAACAGGAAGCATCACGGTGGTCCGGACCGCGCCGTTTGTCTGTTCTCGCTCGAGCGGATACAATCGATCAGGGAGGAAGGCCATCCGATCGGCACCGGTACCACGGGAGAAAACCTCACGGTTTCCGGTCTGGACTGGGACTTGGTCTCTCCCGGCAGCCGGCTGAAGGCAGGCGATGCATTGCTCGAGGTTACTTCCTATACAAAGCCCTGCCGCACCATTCGCGAATCCTTTCTCGATCACCGGTTCATCAGAATGTCACAGAAGCATTATCCGGGATGGAGCCG
>DATAIM010000194.1:0-10207 GCA_036262655.1 Gemmatimonadaceae bacterium
GAGCGCGCTCAGGTCTCCGCACAGCGTGAAGCCGTCGGCGCCCGAACTGACGAGGTAACGCGCCAGATTGCGGTTCTCGAGATCCAGCGGTCAATCGCACGACGGATTTACGAGCGAACTCGCAGGCTCTACGCACAGAAAGCCGGAACAGCACAGCAGCTCGATCAGGCAGAGCGCGATTACCGCGTACTCGGCGCACAGATAAACGCTGCACTCGCTCAGCGACAGTCGGTCGCGAAAGAGGTCAGCTCCGGGGAGGCACGCGTTGCGCAGATCCGGGAGCGTCTCCAGCGCAGTCGCGTGCTCAATCCCGAGAACGGAACTGTTCTCGCCACCTTTGTCCATGCAGGAGAGGTCGTCCAGCCAGGGCAGCCACTGTACCGCATCGCCAACCTCGAGTCGCTGACCCTGCGCGCTTACGTCACCGAAGAGCAGCTGAGTGCAATACGCCTCGGCCAGAAGATACAGGTGAATGTCGATAGCGCCGGCGGGAAGCTGATGACAATGCCTGGGACGATTCAGTGGATCTCCGCCAAGGCGGAGTTTACTCCTACTCCGGTTCAGACAAGGGATGAGCGCGCGGACCTGGTGTACGCAGTCAAGATCCTGGTGCCGAACCCGCGCGGGGTACTCAAGATCGGAATGCCCGCCGATGTCGATCTGCCGGTGCAACCCGGTCGCGCGTGAGCAGTCCCGCAGTTGTCGTAAGCGGTGTGGAAAAACGCTTCGGGAAGACAGAGGCGCTCACACAGGTTTCCTTCGACGTGCAGCACGGTGAGCTGTTCGGGCTTGTCGGACCTGACGGCGCGGGAAAATCCACGTTGTTCCGTGTGCTCACCACGCTTCTCGAGCCCGACGCAGGCACAGCCTCGGTACTCGGCCTCGATGTCGTACGCGATCTCTGGGCGATCCGGTCGCGCGTCGGATACATGCCGGGACGTTTCTCGCTATACGGCGATCTCAGCGTCGCCGAGAATCTCTCGTTCTTCGCATCGGTATTCGGCACCACTGTCGAGAAGGGATATGAGCTGATCGCGCCGATCTATCGCCAGATCGAGCCCTTCTCGTCCCGTCGCGCGGATGCGCTCTCCGGTGGAATGAAACAGAAGCTTGCTCTTTCATGCGCACTCGTGCACCGGCCGGACATTCTTTTCCTCGACGAGCCCACCACCGGGGTTGATGCCGTCTCGCGGCGCGAGTTCTGGGATCAGCTCCAGGCGTTGCGAGCGTCTGGGCTTACGATCCTCGTTTCGACCCCCTACATGGACGAGGCGATACGTTGTGATCGGGTGGCGCTGCTCCAGAGCGGGCACATTCTCGAGATCGCTCCGCCGGGTGAGATCGGAACGCGCTATCCGCTCCCTCTCCTCGCTGTGAGAGGCGCGGAGCGGTACCGACTGCTTCTCGCACTTCGCAGCGCTCCCCACGTTCATTCGGTTTTCCCGTTCGGTGCGGATATTCACTTCACGGACGATCGCGCGCATATCGAGCCACGACTGGCAGTCGCGGAGCTCGCGCGGTACATCGGGGAACGGGGATTTCGCGATGTAACTGTCGAGGCGATTCGTCCCGGGATAGAAGACAGCTTCATGGAGCTGATGCCGCCACCCGTGCAGCGCGCATCGTAATGAGCGCGTTTGCAACTGGGAAGATCGTGAACGACCCTCGTGATTGAGCCCATGGTCAATGCGCCTGTAGTGAATGCGCCCGTGGTGAATGCGCCCGCGATTGAAGTCACGAGTCTCACCCGTCGGTTTGGGGATTTCACTGCTGTCGACAGCATCTCGTTCGAGGTCGCGGCCGGCGAGGTCTTCGGATTCCTCGGTGCCAACGGCGCCGGGAAGACAACCGCGATAAAGATGCTGATCGGCCTGCTCGCGCCGACGTCCGGAGCAGCCCGCGTCGCAGGTCACGATGTGGTGAAGGATGCGGACAGCGTACGCCGCCGGATCGGATACATGAGCCAGCGCTTTTCGCTTTACGAGGATCTCACCGTGCTGGAGAACATCGCGCTCTACGGCGGAATCTATGGACTCCATGATGCCGAGATCCGCCGAAGGTCATCGGCGATGCTTCAGTCACTCGGACTCGTGGATGATCTCGTTGGGCGCCTGCCGCTTGGGTGGAAGCAGAAGCTCGCTTTTTCGGTCGCTCTTCTCCACGAGCCGGCAGTGGTGTTCCTCGACGAGCCCACGGGTGGAGTGGATCCGATAACCCGCCGTCAGTTCTGGGAGCTCATCTACGCCGCCGCTGCGCGGGGAACGACAGTGTTCGTCACCACTCACTATATGGACGAGGCTGAGTACTGCGACCGTATCTCGATCATGGTCGACGGTCGCATCGCGACGATCGGCACTCCCGCCGAGCTCAAGAACAAATGGAATGTGCCGAGCATCGACGACCTTTTCGTTCGGCTTGCGAGACCGGCGTGACGACAACACTCGGCGCATTCATCGTCAAGGAGCTCCGGCACATTCTGCGCGACCGGCAGACGCTCACGATTCTGCTGCTGATGCCGCTGATTCAGGTCATCCTGTTCGGCTTCGCCCTCCGCAGCGACGTCCGCAACGTCCGCCTGGTGATTGTCGACCCTTTTCCCGACTACGCGACAGCAGCGCTCAGCTCCCGTTTCGGGGCAGCCAGCCGATTCAGAATCGTCGCGGTTACACCGACGATGCGCGGAGTCGAGCCGCTGTTCCAGCAGGGGAAGGCGGACATCGCAGTGGTGTTCGAGCCCGGTTTCGGGTCACGACTGGGTTCCGGCGAGCCTGCTCGCGTCCTCCTCGCGGTGGATGCGTCGGATCCGAACACAGGCACGACCATGCTCTTCTATGCGCGGGCGGTCTTCGCGTCGTATGAGGCAGAGCTCGGGTCAGAGCGGGGCCGACCGGTACGAATCGTTCCAGCGACGAGGATGCGATTCAATCCCACCCTCGAGAGCGTGAACCTTTTTATCCCGGGCCTGATCGCTCTCGTGCTGACTCTTGTTTCTGCGTTGATGACCGCGATCTCGCTGTCGAGGGAAAAGGAGAGAGGCACGCTCGAGATTCTTCTCGTGTCGCCACTTCGACCGTGGCAGATCATCGTCGGCAAGGTGGTGCCCTATCTCGGGCTTGCGTTCGCAAATGTCCTTACGGCGCTGGTGGCCGCATGGCTTGTTTTCCACGTACCCTTCCGGGGCAGTGTAACGCTGCTTCTGGCGGAAAGTCTCCTGTACTCCATGGTGTCCCTTGCTCTCGGAGTACTCGTCGCATCGCTCACGGGGTCACAGCGCGTTGCGATGCTGGTCGCTCTCCTTGCGACCATGCTGCCGAGCTCGCTTCTCTCGGGGATGGTATTCCCGATCGCCAGCATGCCAACTGTCCTTCAGGTGATCAGCAACATCGTTCCCGCGCGCTGGTTCATCATCATCGCGCGGGGCATCATGCTGAAGGGCGTAGGGCTGGAGTATCTGTGGCGCGAGACACTCGTGCTCGCGGGCATGACGATGCTGCTCATGGCCGTGGCCGTCCGAAGCTTCAAGCCCCGCGTCGGATGAACCTCCGGATCCTTCGTGTTCTCCTGCGGAAGGAGTACCTCCAGATCTACCGCGACAAGCTGATGCTGAGACAGATGCTTCTGATGCCCTTCATCCAGCTGTTCCTGCTTTCCAGCGCCGCGACATTCGAGGTGAAGACAGCCAGGGTTTTTCTCGTCGACCGTGATCATAGCGCGACTTCACGCGGCCTCGTCGATCGGCTTCACGCGTCAGGAAGATTCGCTGTGGTCGGAGCCTCTGCATCCATGGATCCGGCCGATGATGCACTTCTCACTCGCGACGCAGGAATGATCCTCGGTATCCCCGCAGAGTTTGAGCGCGATATAGTCCGGACCAGAGCGGGGAGCGTTCAGCTTGTGTTCAACGCAGAAGATGGCGCGCTTGCCGGAGTGACGAATTCATACGCGCAGCAGATCCTCGCTGCATACGGGCGTGAGCTGGGTGCGACGTTGAGGCCGGTGGTAACCGAGGCCCCCCATATCGAAATCCGGACGCGCGGCTGGTACAATCAGGAGCTCGACTACAAGGACTACATGATCCCGGGTATTCTCGTTCAGCTCCTGACGCTCGTCGGGACGCTTTTGACTGCAATGAACATCGTTCGTGAGAAAGAGCTTGGGACACTCGATCAGCTGAACGTAACTCCACTCCCGCGCAGCTCGTTCATTGCCGCCAAGCTGATACCGCTATGGAGCATCGCGCTCGCTGAGCTCGCGGCGGGCCTTGCGGTTGCACGCTGGGTTTTCGGCGTGCCCGTGGCAGGCAGCGTTCCGCTCGTCTTCCTCGCAGCGTGTATTTATCTGCTCGTCGCGCTTGGAATTGGTCTTTTGATCTCCACGATGGTCGATACTCAGCAGCAGGCAATGTTCGTGTCGTTCTTTTTGATCCTCGTCTACCTCCTGATGAGCGGTCTCTTTACGCCAGTCAGGTCGATGCCGGAGTGGGCGCAGATGCTGGCCGAGTTGAACCCGGTCAAGCACTTCATCGGTATAATGAGGTCGGTACTGCTGAAAGGCGCCGGGCTCACCGATATCGTGCGCCCGCTCGCCATCCTGACGATCACGGGGACAATTGCTCTTGCTTTTGCAGTCAGGCAGTACGCGAAAACCTCGGCCTGATCCATGACATCGATGCCCGACGGCTCTGCGGGAGCTCTTCCTCCTTCAATCGATCGCGTCCTCCGCCTCTTCCGCTCCATGGCGCGGGAAGAAAAGATGCAGGCGCTGGTCTCATACTCGAAGAAGCTGGAGCCTTTGCCCGACCGGTTCAAAGCGCTCGATCGCGCGCCGTTCACCGTGCCGGAGTGTCAGACCCGCGTCGACATCATTCCCGAGATGACCGATGGCAAGCTGCATTTTTACGCCGACGTGAACGTGCGTCAATCACCCACCATCGCGGCTGTGCTGGCGATAGTATTCGGGGCGGTCAACGACCAGCCGCCGTCCACCACGCTGGCGATACCTCCGGATTTTGTGCGAACTTTGATGGAGAGCATCGGGCTCGGCGCGCGCGAGGCAGGGCTCAATGCCATGATCGGAAGGCTCAGGAGGTACGCAGCCGAAGCAACGACGGGGATCAATTGACCTTTCCTTCTCGAGGATGCCATGCCCGAACAGGTCCAGAGCTTCAAACGCCACCGCCGCTACCGCCCGCTCGTCCATTTCTTCATCACGCCGGTACTGATCCTCAATGTCTTCGTTGAGGCCGCGCGACTGTACAAATACCAGACGATTTATCACGTCTGGATGGTCATTGTCGCGATTGCGCTCGCCACGTTTGCCTTCATGGCGCGGATCATGGCGCTCGCCGCACAGGATCGCGTGATACGCCTCGAGGAGCGGCTTCGCCTCGCCTCCCTCATGCCCGAGCCGCTGCGCGCGCGGATCGAAGAGCTGACCCCGAGCCAGCTGGTGGGGCTCCGATTTGCATCTGACGAAGAGGCGCCCGCTCTCGCGGAACGTTGTCTGAACGGCGAGCTGAGGAAGGCTGACGATGTAAAGCGCGAGATCAGGAACTGGCGCGCCGACAACCTCAGGGTTTAGCTATCCGCCCATCGCCTTGATGAGAACGCGCTTCGGCCTCTGCCCGTCCCACTCGCCGTAGAACACCCGCTGCCAGGGGCCGAAGTCCAGCTTTCCGTTGGTCACAGGCACGATTACTTCGTGCCCGACAGTCAATGAGCGAAGATGAGCGGCCGCGTTGTCTTCGCCCGTTCCCGTGTTGTGACGGTAATCCTGCGGCGACCACGGGGCGACTCGATTCTCGAGCCAGTCGAGAATGTCTTTCCACAACCCTGGCTCGTGGTCATTCACAAAGACGGAAGCCGAAATGTGCATCGCTGATACGAGAACGAACCCTTCCTGTATTCCCGCCTCGCGACGGCACTTCTCGACTTCGTCAGTGATGTCGATGATCTCGTGCCTTTTCTTCGTGTTGAAGGTGAGATAGGAAGTATGCGTCTTCACTGGATCACGTGCGGGCGGCCATCAATGACTTGTGCCAGGAATCCGCCACGTGCGACTCGAAGCGGCCGCGCCACTCACGCAGCGAGGTGACCGACGGATCGAACACCTCGGTATCGTCGTCGATCTCGCCTCGTCCTGCGGCTTCGGCGAATTCACTGCGGCTGAGCGCCCCGATCTCGCCATCGCGGCGGCGAAAGTAGACGAGCCCGCTCGGAACGAGCCTGGCCCCGAGCTTTCCTTCGAGGACCTTGAGCGTGCGAAACAACCCGTCGATGGAGCAGCCTGACGCCCCTGCCTGCTCCTGATCGACGGCAATCGTCAGAAATCGCCCTTCACGCCAGTCGCGTGCAGCGGATAGCGGCGTTCCGTGCGCTGTCCACTGGTCCAGAAATGCATCGACAGCTGAAAGCAGCTCCCGCTCTTCATTCTCATCCAGCTGGCGGTCCGCACCATATACCCATACCCGCGCGGACTCAGGCAGGCTGTCAAACTCGACTCTCGGCATCGTTCCTCACTTGCGCGCCTTCACAAGTGTACATCGACAGGCATCACTACTCTACCTCCAGGATCCTCCACATGTACCATGATCCAATGGTGCGGTAGGGAGCCCATTTCGACCCGCGTCTCAGAACCTGTTTCGGCGTCGGCAGTTTCCGGAGCCGGTACGCCTTCTGGATTCCTTTCTGAACACCAAGATCGAGCTCCGGAAGCACATCCGGTCGGCCGAGGCGGAACATCAGGAACATCTGCGCGCTCCATCGGCCAATGCCTTTCACCTGCGTCAGCGCCGCGATGATCTCGTCGTCGCTCAGCTCGTGCAGTGACTCCACCGGCAGCGATCCATCCAGCACGTGCTCGGCCAGATTGCGTACATACCGTGCTTTCGCATTCGACAATCCTGCGGCGCGAAATTGCTCGTGCGTTGTCGCAACGATCCGTCCTGCCGTCTCTGCCCCGTCGCCGATCAGCTCTATCACCCGGCCGTGGATCGTCGCGGCCGCCCTGCCAGAAAGCTGTTGATAGACAATCGAGCGAACGAGCGCATCGAAGTGCGTCCATTCGGTGCGCGGAGAAAGAGTGCAGCGTCCGACCCTTTCAATGACGCCCGCCATCACTGGATCCACACGCTTCAGGTGATTGATGGCCTTCCGGTGCGATGGCGCCACCATCAATTCCCCAGCTGATTTGCGAGCACAGTCTGTGTTCTGTTGAACGTGATGGTGTCGTATGACTCGCCGACGGCGAAAATTCCCCGCATTCTCGTTGGTGCGACGAGCGTCCCCTCGAACCGCCCGGCACCCAGCAGCTCCAGCTCGATCTGCGCGATGGTGTTTCGGCCGATGAGGACACCGGAGGCGTCGCACGGCGTCAACGGCGGACACCCGCCACCCCCGCCGTCGCCTTTTGCGAACCACTTCCCGCTGACCACACCCTGCGGCTCCTGAATGATCTGCAGCCGGAAATTGGACAGCATGTAGAGGTGAGCGTTCGCCGTCCACGTTCCTCCGAGGTTTGTGTCGGCGGGCGTCGTGGGCTCGGGAGCGCATGCGAGAAGAACCACGCAAACCATTGCAGCCAGTCGTCTCAAGTCAGTCAGCCCTTTTCAGATCGTGATGAAATATGCTGCCCGAGAGAATCCAGACCCGCACCCGTGCTTCCTTTGGCCAACAGCCAGCTCTCGGGAACTGTGGCACTCTCCTTCCATGACATCCTGGCGATCCCCGGTTTCTGGAACCCTGTTACTGGCCGGGTATATTAGTATCGACAAACACTACAATCCGCTTTCCGCGCCCTGCTCCATCAGGCAGGCACGCTTTTCTGCGCATCCACCAGCAGGAGCAAGTTGATGAAATCATTGTATTCAGCCCTTATCGCTGCCGCTACTATAGTATCGGCCGTGCCCGCATTCGCGCAGCAGACGGCGGCACCAGTTGCGGCCGGCGGCAGTTGTGAGATCGAGCAGGGCAAGCCACAGACAATTGCCCGCGCGACACTCTCGCTCACCCGTGCGAACGCAGCGATGAAGGGCGGCGACCCAACGAAGGACCTCAAGGACATCGTAGGGGCCCTCAACGCACCAACACTCAAGAACGATAATCCCGTCGGACGCGCGTTTCTTCTCGCATCCGCGTACGTACTCCTGCTCGAGCAGCCGAACATCCAGCCCATTTCGCCCCGGTCGGCGGTCGGTCTCACAACCGATCCGAGCGGCACGATCGACCTCTTTGCCGCCGCCGACTCTGCGATTACGATCGTCGAGCAGAGCAGTCCTGCATGCGTCGCGTATATGGCGCCGTTCCGGCAGCAGAAGGCCTGGCTCAACGTCACCAATGCCGCGATCAATGCGCTGAATGCGAACAAGCTGGATTCCGCCGAGATTTACGCGAAGCGTTCTCTTACGCTCGACCGCAAGTCGCCGTACCCGTACACCGTCCTCGCAAGCGTCGCAAAGAACCGAAAGAACTTTCCGGCGATGATCGAGTACTCCAGGCAGGTCATCACCGCCTCCGGTACCGATACCGCGTACGCTGAAGTGAAGGAGCGGGCCATGTACGAGCTCGCCTCGACCATTACTGACCGCGCAGCAGCCGCTCAAGCCGCTGAAAAGAAGACGCTGGCCCGCGAAGCGATCGCCGCGTGGCTCCCGCTGACCGAGTCGAAGGACGATGTTCAGGCGACCGTTGCCGTGAACAACCTTCAGCGGGCCTATATCCTCGCTGGCGACAGCGCACAGCAGAACAGGATCTATGCGCCGATACAGGCGAACCCTGGAAAGTACGCTGAAGGAGCACTGCTTCAGGCCGGTGTGATCGCGTCACAATTCAAGAGGCCGGCAGATGCAGCTGTCCTGTTCGAGGCGGCGGCAACGCGCAATCCGTATTCCCGCGATGCACTGAACAACCTGGCAGCCAGCTACCTCCAGGCTGGCGAGACCGACAAGGCTGCTCCGATCATCGACAAGCTCGTGGCGCTCGACCCGAGCAACCCCGACAACTACCTGCTGTACGCGTTCGAGTACGTCGGAAAGCTGAAGAAGAAGTCGGACGCGAAGACGACCAAGATGTACAACGACTCACTCGTCTTCTGGAACGGCAAGGCGGAGAAGATGCCGGTAAAGGTGTCGTTCACCGAGTTCTCGAGAAACAATCAGGGGACGACTCTTGTCGGAACCGTCGAAAACCGCAGCACTACGGCGAAAACCTACAACCTGGTTTTTGAGTTCCTTAGCCCGAAGGGTGAAGTCCTGTTTACAGAGACCACCTCGGTCGGTCCGGTGCCTGCAAAGGGAACGAAGGATTTCACTGTAAGAAACTCGAAGACAGGATTGGCGGTCGCTGGATACAGATATAAACCCGTAATCTGATCGCACTGGCTTGAATAAAGAGGACATGCCTCGTGGCATGTCCTCTTTATTTGCGCCCCGAGTGGCCCTCGTACCTCTTTCTCTGCTATGGCTCCGAGCGTCGCCGAGGCCTTGAACCAGACTTGAAGCGCGAACCTCGCTTGCGATAACTGGCGACGGTCGTCCCACTTTTTATGGGAACCGCCGACACGATCGAGGCAGCCGAGGCGCCCTCGGCGGTTAATGCTTCGCGTTTTTTACCAACGGATCACGCGTCTTGGACTGGTAGCCTGAGCACCCCCGGGGTGATCGCACCATAAATCCAGAACACCGCGCCGTCGAACCAGAAAATCGCGATCTGCTCCCACCGCTTCGCCATATCGATCACGCGTTCCCGAGGCGCAACCACCGCGACACTGCACTCACAGTGCGAACGATCGGGCGAACAACAGTCCACCGTCACGAAACGGAGTCCCAGACTGTGGAGCTCCGCCTCCAGCTCCGCGGCACGGCGGGAATTCTCACTCTCATCCGACTCGACACCCCGCGGATTGTACGCAGTAAGTATCCCGAATGGCTCGCCAAGGCCGACTGCCGCCAGACCTTTCCTGGTAGCAGAAGGAACAACCTCCCTCAGGTCTACCATCACTTCCTCGTCACCCTGGAAATAGCAGACGGTCTCCGGGTAACTCCCCCACTGCGCATTGATCGGCCTCTTGCTCTCACTCATGGTGTCGCAATCTATTCAGGCACGTCCAACCCTGACGCACACGTCAACACCGGGATTTCTGTGGCCATCGCAGTCAGCAGTTCTGTGGCCGCTGTGGTTTCACTGTGCGGTTCGTTGATACGCGTCGCCAT
>DATAIM010000195.1:0-7504 GCA_036262655.1 Gemmatimonadaceae bacterium
TGGGCGTCCCGGAGATCCCCGAAGCGGAGAGAGTTTACGTGGGCCAGCTGCCGATGGGATTCTGGCGGGTGAAGGCTCGCTACGGCTTCCTGGAAAACCCGAACGTTCCCGCGATACTTGCGCACTGTCACGAGGCGGGTATTGTCGCCAGGCCGATGGACACGACGTTCTACCTGGGGCGCGAATCCCTCATCATCAACGATAAGTCGAAGACTAGACTCAGGAGATGGCGCAAGAAGCTGTACATCTTCATGTCGAAGAATTCGCGGTCAGCGACGCAGTTCTTCCGGATACCGCCCAACCGCGTGGTGGAGCTCGGCGCCCAGCTGCAGTTCTAGGTCTGCGACCGGCGGCGCATCCTGTCGATTTCCCTCCGGTCCTTTTTCGTTGGTTTGCCAGCTTCGTAACCGCGGCCGCCACTCATAGCGCGGACGTGCGCTGCAGTAGCCTCCCTCGCCTTCCTGCTTTCCGCTTCTTCCTCGTACAACGCCTGGGCGATCGCGGCGGACCCTCGAGCTGATGTTACTGCCTTTACCTGGATGATGTGCTCGTACGGGCCGGACCGAATGCGAATGCGATCCCCTGCCTGAACAAGCCGGGAACGCTTTGCACGGTCTCCATTCACCTCGATCTTCCCCGCATCGATCGCCTCCGCCGACAGTCCACGCGTTTTGTAGAACCGCGCTGCCCAGAGCCATTTGTCGATCCGAACACGGGTCGGGTTCTCTCCTTCGGTCTCCTTTTCAGGATTCATCATCTCTCCCCTGCCGGCTTTTACATAAGTTATGCAATGCGCCACCGCCTCCTGCTGGCTGCTTCGCTCCTGTTCGCATCGCCGATCGCTGCACAGCCAGCGGACACGGCACACGCCCCGCCCATCCAGGACAACAGTTTTCTGATCGAGGAAGCATACAATCAGGAAGCGGGGGTCGTGCAGCACATCACCACGTTTCAGCTTCGCCGCCACTCGAGTGATCTCGACGCTGCGTTCACGCAGGAATGGCCATTCAGATCGATTCGCCACCAGCTCAGCTACGACGTTCCATATACCCGGGTCGACGGTTCCGGAGGAATAGGGGACATCGGTATCAACTACCGTTATCAGCTTACTGGCGACGGGGACGCACGACTCGCGATTGCGCCGAGGTTGTCGGTGACCCTGCCAACCGGCGATTGGAAGCGGGCTCGCGGGAACGGCGGACTGGGGTTCGAAATCAACATTCCTGTCAGCTACGTCGTGTCGCCCTACCTCGTGACACACCTCAACGCTGGAGGCGCCGTTACGCCATCCGCTCGCAACCAGGTGGGAGATCAGGCGCGGACCGCTGAGCTTGGCATTGGCCAGAGCGTGATCGTGACGGCTAGCAACGCGATTCAGCCGATGCTGGAGGTCATCTACTCCCGGCGCGAGGAAGTCGAGTCTGATGATCGCACGGTCGCGGACGAGAGCTTTTTCATTTCACCCGGTGTGCGCGCTGCGCTCAACTTCCGGTCAGGACTCCAGATCGTGCCGGGTGTGGCTTTCCCCATTGGAGCGGGCCTGAGCCGTGGACAGCGCGGAGTGTTTTTCTACCTGAGCTTCGAGCACATGTTCGGGAAATAAGAAAAAGCCCGGGACAGTGGTGCTCCCGGGCCTTTTCGAGAGGGAGATTTACTTCTTCACCCTCTACTTTTCTGTCTTCTTCATCTTTTCCGTCTCGATCTTTCTTTTGACCGAGGGCTCGAGCGTGAGCTCACCGTCCGGACCCACGATATACGTGCGGTACATACCCTCACTCGTTCGCGACGGAGTATAGATCCGGATTCGGGTTCGACCCTCCGAGCCGGGTATCGTTTCCACGTGAACGCGGGAGCCGTGCATACCATCGAGCATCGTATGGGCGCCGTCCATTCTCTCGATGTGGATCCGTGGAACCTCCATGGCTCGCCTTTCCTCGAAGGGAACCCGCATGCGCTCGAGAGATCTCATCTTCTCAATCGGGATACGCATCTGGTCGAGCGACTTCAGATGCTCGAGCGACTTCAGATGCTCGAGCGGAACACGCATGTTCTGCAGTGACTTCATATGCTCGAACGGCACCTGCATCATCTCGAACTCGCGCGTTCCCGCACCGCCCGGGATTGTCCGGAAGATTCCATCGCCGGAAGGGCCATCGAGCATTCCGAAAAATCCGCCTTCGCGCAGGTCTGATGCGCGTGCGGCATTGAGCTGGACATCGCGAACTCTCCCCCCCGACCACACACGGAGAGTGACGACGTTGCCGGGCGATAGCTTTGCGACCTCACGCGTGAGCCGGTGCGAGGGGAGGCCTGCCGCGTAGTTGTCTCCTGCATCGGCGGCGCTGACACGAAGGTCCACGCCATTGATCGCAACGATCCGGTCTCCCTCGACGATACCAGCCCTTTCAGCTGGTCCCTTCGGGGTGACGCGTGAGACGAACACACCCAGCGTGTCACGGGCCGTCCCGGTCGGACTGAGCTGGATGCCGAGCGCGGCGCGGTTCGACAACACGCTGTCGACGCGCGACGTGCGCACGATCCTGCATTCCGTTTTTCCGTTCGCCGATACACAGGTCTCGCCGTCCGGGGCAGGAACTTTCGCCGGCAGTTTTCTCTGCTGCGCCCCGAGCGCGGAAGTCAGGCCAAGGGTTGCTGCACCGATAATCATTGAAACGATCACGCGCATTGTAGTCTCCGTTGAACAGTAGGTCCTTGTGCTCGTATGACAGCTTTTTCGGGAAGAGGGTTGCCGGTGCCGAAAGGGCCGGGCCTCGGACATATTTGAGCGATGGCAACGACGGCGGAACCCAGGCGAGGTGATCGGCAGGACGCGGATCCTCATTCGTTTGAGCATCACTGGCAGGACGAAGCTGACGCAGCGTTTCTGTACCGGATCCTCGCGGCCGCCGAAGCTGACCCGAAGAAAAAGGACATCTACGCCCGCCTGGCCGACGTCGAGGACCGCCATGTTGTCGTCTGGGGCGACCTCATGGCTAAGCTCGGACACGATCCCGGAAAGTTCAGGCCGAGTGCGCGTGCACGCGTGCTTGCCCGGCTCGGAAAGATTTTCGGGCCGGGTTTTCTTCTTCCGATGCTGCTCCAGGAGGAGGGGCGCGAGGTAAAGGGCTACCTCGATATGCACCGCGCGACTCCCGCCGGCGCCCCCGGCGGTGGCGAAGCTCTGACGCTCGCCCGCGAATCCGCGGAGCATGCAATGACTTTGGCCGGTATTGCCGGCAAGAGCGGCGAGCCATGGCACCGGACCGAGTCCGGCGGGTTTTTGCGCAATGTCGTGTACGGTTTCAACGACGGTCTGACCGCGAATTTCGGGCTGGTTGCCGGCGTCATTGGGGCCTCGGTTGCACAACAGCACGAGGCGGTCATCGTGGCGGGAGTCGCGGGCCTGATAGCCGATGCCTTATCGATGGGTTCGAGCGGCTATCTGGCGGCCAAGAGCGAACGCGAGGTCTACGACTACGAGATCGCGATGGAGCGTGACGAGGTCGCGCTGATGCCGGAGATCGAGCGAGACGAGCTTGCGCTCATCTACGAGGCAAAGGGGATGGACGGGGCGGCTGCTCATGCGCTGGCGACTCAGGTAATGGCGGATCCGGAGCGGATGCTTCAGGAGCAGGTTCAGGAGGAGCTGAAGATCGGCGAGCAGACGATCTCACCATTGCGGGAGGGCTGGGTCACGGGCCTGGCGACTGCGTTCGGCGCGATCATTCCAGTGTTCCCCTTCATTGTAGCGAGGGGTCAGGGGGCAATCATCGCTTCGTTCGTCTTGTCGATGCTGTCCCATTTTCTTGTCGGGGCAGCTCGATCGGTGTTTACAGGCCGAAGTGTGTTCCGATCGGGCCTCGACATGTTCGTCGTCGGACTCGGGGTTGCCATCGTGGGATACTACGTCGGTGGCTGGGTGGGGAACCTTTTCTAAGGACTGACTGCGTCTCGTTTCCGATGAGTCGACAGACTCGAATATTCAAGTCCGCCGTCATGAGCGCGGGCCCGGCAGTGATGAAAAAAGGCACAAGGTGCGTAGCGAGCAGCGCCCGCCCGAACGCCGGAGGCGCTAGCCGAGAAGATTCAACAACCTCCCCGGCACAAAAACGATTTTTCCTGGCTCGCCCGCCAGAAACTTCGATACTGACTGCTCAGCAAGGGCAGCGGCGACCGCTTCCTCCTGAGAAATGCCGCGCGGCACAACGAGCTTTCCCCGCGTTTTTCCGTTGATCTGAACGACGAGGTCGAAAGTTTCCTCGGCAACGAGTGCCGGATCGTACGCCGGCCATCCTCCGTCGAATACACTTTCACCGCGACCGAACTTCTCCCACAGCTCCTCAGCAACATGTGGGGCAAAAGGCGCGACGAGCTGAACGAGCGGCTCGACCTCCGCGCGCACCGGGGTGCGCTCGCCCCGGCGCAGGACATTCATGTACTCCATCATCGCAGCGATCGCCGTGTTGTAGCTCAAACGCGGAATATCCTCACCGACCTTTTTGATCGTTTGATGCAGCTTTCTCATCACGTCGGGGTCGGCGCGCCGATCCAGCGCCGATGAATCGCACGCGACAGCGGCGGACGCCCAGAGACGGTCCAGAAAACGCTTTACTCCGGAGATGCTCGCGTCCCTGAAATCGCCGCCCTCCTCGAATGGCCCAAGGAACATGAGGTAAGTGCGAAACGCATCGGCACCCCACTTATCGATGTACTGATCGGGAATGACGACATTGCCGCGGCTCTTGGACATCTTCGCGCCGTTCCGGATGATCAGTCCGTGCGCGCGGAACCGGGTGAACGGCTCCTCGAAATCGATGATGCCCATATCGCTCATCACCATGGTGATGAAGCGCGAGTACAGCAGGTGCAGCACAGCGTGCTCGTTGCCTCCGATGTAGCTGTCGACCGGCAGCCACTTCTTCGTCAGGCCGGCATCGAAGGGAAGCTCGTCGATCCCGACGCTCGGGTAGCGGAGGAAATACCAGGCGCTGTCGAGGAAAGTATCGGAGACGTCGGTCTCACGCCGCGACGGCTTGCCGCACTCAGGGCACGGGACCACATACCAGGCCTCATGCCGGGCAAGTGGAGATACGCCGGAGTCATCCGGCTTGAAATCATCCACGTGCGGGAGGAGAACGGGCAGATCCTTTTCCGGCACCGGGACCGCCCCGTGCTCGTCGCAGTAGATGATCGGGATCGGCGGCCCCCAGTACCGCTGGCGCGAGATACACCAGTCGTGAAGCCGGTAGTTGATCACTGGCTTTGCGGCGCCCTTCTCTTCCAGCATGGCGACGATCTCACGCTTCGCAGTCGCCACAGCCATGCCGTCAAACGGTCCCGAGTTGACGATGATCCCCCGCTCACTGTCCGTGAACGCGTGCTCGAGCGGCGCTGATGCGTCTTCACCTTCGCCGCATACGACGCGTGCGATCGGCAGCCCGAACATGCGGGCGAACTCGAAGTCCCGCTCGTCGTGGCCCGGCACTGCCATGATGGCGCCGGTACCGTACTCCATCAGCACATAATCGGAGATCCAGATCGGAATATCCTTTCCGGTCGCGGGATTGACTGCGTATGCACCGGTGAACACGCCTGTCTTTTCGGTGTTCGACTTTCGCGTGACAACGTCCTGCCGGGCACTGCGCGAGAGATACTGATCCACAGCACTTTTATACAGCGCGCTCGTCAGCGCCGGCACCATCGGATGCTCCGGCGCGATGACCATGTACGTCGCCCCGAATACGGTGTCGGGTCGGGTCGTGAAGACGCTGATCGAAGGGCCCTCCGCCGCCGCGCCCTTTACGGGAAAACGGATCTCCGCACCTTCGGAACGGCCGATCCAGTTCCGCTGCGCGGTCTTCGTGGTCTCCGACCAGTCGAGCTGATCCAGGTTGCCGAGGAGCCTGGCCGCGTAATCGCTGATCCGGAAGAACCACTGGCTGAGAAACCGCTGCTCTACCGGAGTGTCGCAGCGCTCGCATGCGCCACCGACCACCTGCTCGTTTGCGAGGACCGTCTTGCAGCTCGGGCACCAGTTGACGGCCGCATGTTTCTTGTACGCCAGTCCCTGCTTGAGGAGCTGAAGAAACACCCACTGGGTCCACTTGTAGTAGTCGGGGTCGGTTGTGGACAGCGAATGAGACCAGTCCACCATCAGCCCCGCGCGCTCCAGCTGGCGCCGGAAATTGGTGATGTTCTGCGGGATCAGCTCCATCGGGTGCTTCCCGACTTTCAGCGCGTAATTCTCGGAGTGGATCCCGAACGCGTCGTATCCCAGCGGCTCGAAGACATTGTGCCCCTGAAGCCTCTGGAATCGTCCATAGATATCGTTCCCCACGAATGCAAAGAGGTTTCCGACATGGAGGCCCTCGGCGGACGGGTAGGGAAACATCATCAGAGCATAGAACGGGTCACGAGCGTTAGGGATGTCCGTAACGTTCGTCTGTCGTTCCTTCCAGCTCTCCTGCCACTTCTGCTCGACGACCGCCGGGTTGTACGCCGGAGTCTCTTCGACAGGGGTGGGGTTCACGGAATTGCTCATGGTTACAAAGTAGCGCCACCGTTCCTGACTTTCATACTGCCATGCACCAGCTATCACCCATTGGCCCCGCACTCACGCTCGACACGCCCGAACGGAGAGTCACTCCTTTGTGGGAAGGCATTCCGGTCGTGGAGATCACGTCGTCAGGGCCGCTTGCCTCGGTGATCAGCGCGCTTCAGAAGCACGCAGCATTCGCGATTCTCTTTTCGATCTCGGCCCTTCACGTCGGGATCGGCTGGGTCGCGTACAGACTGTTCCACCTCCTTTCTCCGGATGTTCAGCGCGCTTTTCTCGCTTCCGCCGACGTTCGATGGACTCTAGCGGCCGGACTCATCTGGGTCGCAGGCCTGCTCATCGTGGCATCGGCACTGGTACTTCGTCTCGTGAACGCTCACGTCTCGGCCCCGATCGCCGATCTGGCGCGTGTATCCGAATCTGTCGCCAGCGGGCAGCTCGCGGTTCCGTTCGTTCCCTCGAGCGCGAATACCGAGCTGGGGCGGCTTAGCCGTGCGACACTCGCGATCATTGTCGCCTTGCGCCGCCTGGCGACGACAATGCGAACGTCGGCCCGGGACACGACGGCACTCGCCGCAAAGATCAACTTAGCATCCGAAAATATGGCGACAGCTGCGCAACAGACCGCCGCCACTTCAAGCGCACTGAGTCAGGAATCAAGGGAAATGGCTCGAACGATTCACGAGATTGCATCCGATGCCGCAATGCTCGAAGACGTTTCCGCTTCCCTGCGAGGCAGGGCGCAGGAAGGACTGAGACGCGACCGCCGGCTGCGCACGCTTGCACAGGAAAACCGCGCCCGGCTCGATGAAAGTTCCCGCGCCCTGGAGATGCTCACCTACGATGCCAGTGCAAGCGCCGAGTCGATCGAGGCTCTTGCCACGGCCGTTGACGAGATCCGCGCGTTCCTCACGCTCGTGCAGAAGATTTCCCGCCAGTCAAAACTTC
>DATAIM010000196.1:0-3472 GCA_036262655.1 Gemmatimonadaceae bacterium
GTAGCCGTATGCAGAATCGCACTGGTCTCCGACATTTCCACCATGAACGTCGATTGGCCACGTACGAGATTGTCGCTCGCGCCGACTCGCGTGAAAAGCCGGTCGACCACACCAATCTCTGCTCGAGACGCTGGTACGAAGCTGCCGATTTGTGCCATTAGAACGATCAGTCCGATCTGTCTCAGGATGGTCGATTTCCCGGACATGTTCGGACCCGTGAGGATTATCATCCTCGCGTTCTCCGGCAGACTGACGTCATTCGGGATGAACTTCTCCCGTGCCATCATCCGCTCTACAACGGGATGACGGCCCCCGGTGATCGCGAGCCCGAAATCGTTCGACACTTGTGGACGGACGTATCCTTCACGCTCCGCGACTTCGGCAAGGGTGGACAGAACATCCAGTTCCGCTGTTATCTGCGCCGCACACTGAAGTCTTCTTATCTGCGCGCCGATCCGCTTGCGGAGAGCCTCGAAAAGTTGCCGCTCGCGCTCTTCGATCCGCTCTGCTGCTGTCAGGACCTTTTCTTCGTGTTCCTTGAGCGCTGGTGTCACATAGCGCTCCGCACCGGTCAGCGTTTGTCGCCGCTGGTAATCGGAAGGAACGAGATGCGCGTTCGTGTTGGTGATCTCGATGAAATAACCAAAGACGCGATTGTAGCCTACCTTGAGCGAATTGATGCCGGTGCGAGCGCGTTCTTCAGTCTGAATCCTCGCAATTGCGTCCTTTCCTCCATCACGAAGCATCCGCCATTCGTCAAGCTCGGCGTCGACGCCGGTGCAAATGCAGATGTCTTCGCCCATGCTGATCGGAGGGCGATCGACGAGGGTCGCGATGATGTCATCGCTGAGGTCCGTGCATGCATCCCACCGATCCATGATCTTGTCCAGAGGTCCCGCGGCAAAGCCGTCGGCCCCTGCCAGATCCTGCAGCGAACGATGAACGACGGGCAGCCGGCTTATGGAGTCGCCGAGTGCCCGGAGGTCGCGAGCGGTCCCGCGTCCGGCGGCCGCCTTGCTTGCAAGCCTCTCTATATCGCGAACCCCATTCAGCGACTGGCGCACCGCTTCGCGTCCGATCGGATCACCTCCGAAAAGCGAAACGGCATCGAGACGATGGGCAATCGCTTCACAGCTCGTGAGGGGCGTCAGAATCCACTGCCGCAGGAGCCGCGATCCCATTGGAGTCAGGGTCCGGTCGAGCACCGACAAGAGCGTCCCGCCTGTGTCTCCACCACGCAGTGACTCGACGAGCTCGAGATTACGCCGCGTCATCTCATCGAGTGGCATCGTGCCACCCGGTCGCTCCATGATCGGCCGCGAAAGGTGAGGAACGCCCCCTGGCTGCAGCTCGTTCATGTACCGCATTAGTGCACCAGCTGCAGCGAGAGCGGCTGAATCCGCTTCGCCGATTCCAAGACCTTCCACCGATGCGACACCGAACTGTCTTGCGATGTCATCCGACGCAAGAGTGGCGTCGAACTCCCAGGCTTCACGCTCCGTGACCAGCGCCCCTTCGTCACGGTTCTGCGGAACGAGTCTCGTCGCCGGGCTCAGGTTGCGCGCAACGAGAATTTCTCGTGGTGACAGCCTGGAAAGCACCGCATCTGTATCGGCTTCCGCCGTCACGATGAGCCTGAACTCGCCCGTAGAAAGGTCCGCAGCGGCGATGCCCACCTCACTACCCGAGGGAAAAACAGCGCAGAGGAAATTGTTTCGCGCGCCGTCCAGCATGTCGTCGGCGAACGCTGCACCCGGAGTAATTGTCTCCACGACTTCGCGTCTTACGATTCCCTTCGCTTGACGCGGATCCTCGGTCTGTTCGCAAATCGAGACGCGGAATCCCTGCTGAACCAGTCGCTTCAAGTACTCACCGGCGGCCTTCACTGGCACTCCCGCCAGCGGAACGTCGTTGGCGCCCCCGCTGTTTCGTGACGTGAGCGTCAGCCCCAGCGCTCGGGATGCGATCTCGGCATCCTCATAAAACATTTCGTAGAAGTCACCCATTCGGAAAAAAAGGATCGCATTCTGATGTCGATCCTTGATTTCCCGATACTGCTGCATCAACGGAGTTGATGTCGCGCGGCTCACTTTATGTCGGCCTGTACCACGAATCCGTCGATCTGTTTGGCCTTGAGGGATCGCTGCACGGCGCTCGCCTGTGCCTGCGTCGCATACCTTCCAATCCGCACCCTGAACGGTGCGGCTTTCCCATCCACGCGCGCCTCATATCCGTTCTTCTTCAGCTTCACGACCATTGCATCCGCCTGCGACTTCACATTGTAGGCAGCGACCTGCACGGAAAACGCCTTCCCGCCTCCACTCGAGACCGGCGCAGCCGGTGCATCTGGTATTGTCTTGAGTGGTTCGACCATACTGGGCCCGGTATCCAGGGGCTTTGACGGAGGCTGAGGACGGGATTTTTGTGGAAGTGATTCCTTTGTCCGCACAGGTTCCGTTGCGACAACCTTTATGCTGTCAGGTATTGTCGCGGCCGGAGGACGAGAAACAGAACGGGTAGTGGTCGTGTCGCGCGGCGGCACTATGGCTGGCGTTTCCGTTATGGGTACAGCAACTGGTGCTGCCCCACCGACCGGCGTTCCCGCGCGCGATGCTCCTGCTCTCGTGCTGTCACCCGGCGCCGTTACGGGCGCCGACAGCACTACGCCTGAACATCGCTGATTCAGATAAGTAATCTGGTTCCGCAGCTCTGTGTCATTTTCGCTCGTCAGCGCGAGCGCATTAGCCGTAGCTGCACACCCGCCCTGAATGTCGTTCTTGTCGAACAGAGCACGAGCCGTCCAGTAGCCGGCACGTGCTCTCGCTGGACTCTGTGGATGTTCGGCTGCAAGGCGGTTCAGGTGCCGTAATGCGCCATCGTAGTTGGCGCGCGCAATCTCGAGCTGCGCAAGTCTGATCAGGGCGTCGTCTACGCGCGGCGAGAGTGGAAAGTCGACAACTATCCGGCGGTAATCCATCTCGGCGTCGGCAGCGGTAGCCGCCAGAACGGCTCGCCAGTAAACACCTTCCGCGTAGTCGTTCGAGCCTGGGGCCGCGACGGCGATCATCGAATCGACGAGCGCTCTGCCCGCAGTGACGTTGCCGTCGTTCACCAGTGTCTGCGCCCGTCGATAAACTGGACTTACACCGACTGGTGTCTGCGATTTCACAGCGGCCGGCATGATTGCGAGCGCTGCTGTGATGAAGAATGCCTTTCTCATTATCCCACTCCTGCTCTGTTATGCTGCCATGCTGCGTTCATCTTCCACACACATTCTAAGAACGAGCGTTGCCACAACCTGCTCCTCCGAAGAGAAACGCGTCTCCTTGAGAGCGATATCTGCATCGAGCAACGCGTTCAGTGCCCGGTCGAGTGATTCTGTGCTCCAGCGTTCGACAGCTGCAGCCCACGCCGAAGCCGCCGATCCCCACGGTCGGCCTGTGAATGCCGAGCCCGCCTGCCTGAGAAAGTT
>DATAIM010000197.1:0-6911 GCA_036262655.1 Gemmatimonadaceae bacterium
GCTCTTCGCATTGCTGGCTCGCCGTGGGGCTCCGCGAGGGGACGATTCTCGTCCCTTCGCCCTTTTACTATCGCATACAGCAGATACACGACGACGAGCAGCCATACCGCGGTTGCCGCCCAGAACATGAACCACCAGAGCGTTTCGATTCGTCCCGCCTGTGGCCCGACAGAGTTCAGTGCCGACTCGACAGCTTTGAGGTCGCTGCTCATCAGTCGTTATCGGGAAGGCGGTGTCGATGCCGTCTTCGGCTTGAGCTCGGTCAGTCGCTGCTCGGACTCGCGGCCGAAAAGATGATCGTCCCGTCCGGATGCGGCATCCTTCGACGCCTGGCCGCTCATCGACCGGACGTATGCAACAAGACGCCACACCTCATAGTTGGGAATTCTTCCGCGCCATGAGGGCATCCCGTTGGGGCGTCCCTCCATGATGGTAGCGAACACGCTCGCCGGATCACTCCCGTAGATCCACTTGTCGTCGATCAGTGGCGGACCCATTCCGCCGCCCCCGTTGCTGTGGCACCCCACGCAGTTGAACTGGTTGTAGAGCGCTTTTCCCTCGGAGATGGCGTACGCGTTGTACTGGTACGGACTGCGCGTCTCCGTTGCGTTGTACGTCGGCCCGGGCTGAAGATTCGTGGCGGCTGCGACACTGGTAGCTGTCGCCGCCGGTGCCATCTCGCGGAACCTCCGCTCCTCGCGCCGGCAGCCGCTCACGACAGGGAGAAGTGCAAGCGCGGGCACGATAATGAAGCGAACAGTCGAACGCATCGCAGCTCCTTTCATTGTCATGTGACCGGTGGAGACGCGCTCGCGCCGACAAGCGGGACACCGTATTCGGTGAGGATCGCGACTATCGAGTCATGCTCGCGATCGAGAATTCCATCCAGGGTATCGCGGAATGTCCTGTCCTGCCTCCGCACTCCAAGCGCGATGTCGAACACGAGCGGCATGAAGGGGAGATCGATCTGCGGCGACACGGGAACGATCTCCAGCGGGACGGGCTGGCGCCGCGCGAAGTACCCCGCAAGCGGACCCCAAACCACGGCAACGTCCACCTCACCGCGAGCGACGGCATCCACGATGCGCGACGCGGGATTCGGCTGCCTGTAGTCGCCGTAGACGAGATAGCCGTGGAGATTGCCCGTGATCCCGCGCTTGTCGAACGCGTGAACCGGCGGAGTGTTGGCTCCATCGTCACCGACGAGCTGAACTCCGATCCGGAGCTTCCGTAAAACAGGATCGTCGAACGACGTGATATGCAGCCCGTGGTCCCGGCGCGTCACGAAGACGTACGATGACCTGTAGTAAGGCTTCGTCACCGCAGTGAGATCGAAGCTCGCCGGAACTCCAATCACGAGATCACAAGCGGATGCATTGAGCGTGTTGCGGATGAACCCGCGGCGTTGCGCCCACCACGTGTACTTCACTCGCGCGTTCATGTCACGCGCGATCAGCTCCGCGATACGGTTCTCGAACCCTTCGCCCCGCGCGTTGCTGAACGGCAAATTGTTCGGATCAGCGCATACACGCAGCTCTGATTGGGCGCCTCTCCCTTCCGCACCACTGCATCCCCCCAACGCCATTGCAATGGCGACAGTCGCTGGCAAGACCTGCATGCGGCGGCGGAGCGTCGTCATTTGAGAGCGAAGATGTAGAGAGACCCGCCCTTCGTCGTGTACTTCGGAAGGTCCTTCATTGCGTTCGCCATGCCGAGGGCAGCAGTCGAGTCTCTCGGATCGATATCGCCGGAGACGATCGCGCCGCTCCAGCCGCCAACTCCGTCGACTACGGCGATGTACTGTTTTCCATCAGGACCGCGATAGCTGATCGGAGCGCTGATGATTCCTGACCCGAGCTTCTGCTTCCATAGCTCCCGCCCGTTGCGCGCGTCGAGCGCCTTGAACCAGCCGTCCATGGTTCCGTAGAAGACGACATCACCCCCCGTGACGAGCGCGCCTCCCCACGCGGGAAAGAGCTCGTTCACTTTCCACACAGCCTTCTGCGCAACCGGATCCCACGCCGTGAACTCACCGCGATGGCCCCCCGGACCCGGATACATCTTCACGTTTGCGCCCACGTACGGAGTGCCCGCGATGTAATTCGCCTCCACGCCCTCATAATCCATGCACAGGTTGTTGTGCGGTATGTAAAGAAGACCGGTGCGAGGAGAGAAGGCGGTCGGCTGGAAGTCCTTTGTTCCCGACGACGACGGGCAGATATAGCGGCTCACCTTTCCCACGTGCGGCGCTTTCTCGTCGTTGTTGATCGGCCGGCCCGACCTCAAGTCGACTCCCTTCGTCGAGTTCACGTAGCCGAACGGAGTGGCCGAGTAGACCTGCCCGGTCGCACGGTCCATGACGTAGAGGTAGCCGTTTCGCTCTGCCCGGAGGAGGACCTTCTTTTTCATGCCATTGACAGGCATGTCGATGAGAACGCTCTCGTTGATGGCGTCGTAGTCGAACAGGTCGTGCGGGCTCATCTGGTAAAACCAGCGTGCTGCCCCTGTATCGACGTCTCGTGCAAACACTCCGGCCGACCACTTGTTGTCACCGGGTCGCTGGTCGGGGTTCCACGGGCCGGGGTTTCCCGTCCCGTAGTAGACGAGGTTCAGCTCCGGGTCGTACGAGAGCCATCCCCACGTAGTCGCTCCTCCGACTTTCCACGCATCGGATGGCCAGGTCTGGACTCCAAGATCCTTTCCACGCTCAGAGGCATAGAACGGTTTGAAGTCCGCGCCGATCAGGACGTCACTATCGGGGCCGGTGTTGTATCCGCGCCATACGATCTTCCCGCTGCCCGCGTCGAGCGCAGTGATCCATCCGCGCACTCCCATCTCGCCGCCGCTGTTGCCTACCAGCACTTTGCCTTTGACGACGAGAGGAGCCATCGTCATCGTCTGCCCAAGGTTGATGTCGCCGAGCTTGGTGTTCCAGAGCTCCGTTCCGGTCGCGGCGTCAAGAGCGATCGTATGATTGTCGAGCGTGTTGAAGTAGAGACGACCGTCTGCTATTACCGCACCGCGATTCACAACGTCGCAGCACGCAACACCCTGTGCCGCCTGCTCGACACGCGGCTTGTATGTCCACTTCATCGGTGCGCCCGGCCTGGTGAGATCGAGCGCAAATACGTAGTTCGGGTAAGGCGTCACGAGATACATCGTGTTGTTCACGACAAGGGGTGACGCTTCGTGTCCCCTCGGTATGCCGGTGGTGAACGTCGAGACGAGCCTGAGCGATCCCACGTTGCCGGCCGTAATCTCGGCGAGAGACGAATAGCGGGTGCTCGCGTAGTTCTTCGCGGGCATCGTCCACTGACCGTCGTCGGGGGGTGCGTCGGCGGATGCGTCGGCGGATGCTGCCCCGCCCGAAGCACCCGGAAGAGCGACGGACGAGGCTTTCGCGAGGGCTGGTGTCCGCGTACGATCGTCGCCTGTCGAGCATGCGGCGACGGCCAGGAGAAGAGAGGCCGTGATCCTCAGCCGAAACAGCGAGACCGGTGAATTCGTGTGCTGCCGGATTACACGCATCGCGTCCCCATTTGTTATGGATCTGCCGGTTGCGACGAATCGCAGATTGCGTTCCAATCCAATCTCCACCCGATAGAGGGTACATGGGCCCCCATATTCCGTCCATTGGCCCATTTGCCGGGCGCTCGGTGGGTACGGTCCAGCGATTGCATTCGTTACAGCATGATGACCGAGCCGTTGGCGAGCCGATGAAACGGCGTGAATTCGCACGCTCGATGATGGCGGGACTCCTACTCCCTGCGGCGGGATTGTTCCCCGAGCGCCTGCAACGCAGCCTGTGGATCGCCGTGCTGCTGCCGGCGCGAGCGACCGGCGGTGCATCGACATCGTTTGCGAGCGGCGTCGAGATGGGGAAGGAGGAGACGCTTCGTGCGGCCGCACTCTTCTCGCGCGGGCTCGGCTTCATCGATGCGTCCTACACGCCCGCCGCGGACTTGTCAGCGATCGTGAGCCGTGTAAAGGCACAAGGTACTGTCCTGCTGGTTTCCGCCTTGGAAGAAGAGACGGCTGAGCTTTCAACTTTGTGTGACTCAGCGCGGCTCGTTCTCCTCAACGGAGCAGCGCGCACAGACTCGCTCCGGCGGTCGACATGCAGCGACTTCGTATTCCACGTGGAGGCGAGCGAGTCCATGTACCGATCCGCGGCCCAGTCTGTCGCCATTCCACAAGACAGCGTTGCGCTGTGGAGCCCAGCGTTGGAAAAGTATGGAGCGGCTCAGCTCAACGACCGTTACGCAGCGCGAACGGGGAGCGTGATGGACGCGAGCGCGTGGGCAGGGTGGATGTGCGTCAAGATCGCGTGGGAAGCTTCGATCCGCGCAAGTTCAGCGGAGTCGCGACAAATCGCCGATTATCTCGTTCGCGAGTCGACGGCCTTCGACGGCCACAAGGGGGCCCCGCTCAGCTTCCGTAAATGGGATCACCAGCTCCGGCAGCCTTTGTATGCCGCGGCGCCGGTCTCCGGGGGAAGGGTGTCCGAGATCCCTGACGTTGCCATGGCGAGCGGGTCGGTCATGAAGCTGCTCGATACAATCGGTGATCCGCTCGGGATGACGACGTGCACAAAAGGAAAACGGCGATGATACGCATCGCGTTGGCCGCCTTTCTCCTTGTGTGTTCGGCCATCCCGGCAACGACCGAGGCGCAACGATCGCAGCTTCTCTTCGTCAGCAACGAAGCCTCAAAGTCGATCAGTGTGATCGACACGCGAACGAACTCGGTCATCCGGACGATAGGGCTTGGTCACCGTGCACGGGGGATCAGCGTAAGCCCGGATGGCCGCAAAGTTTACGTCGCGTTGAGCGATGACGTTCCAATGAAGGAAACGGAGGGAGACCGAATCGCCGTCGTCGACGTAGCGTCGGGGAACGTTCTTGCGCGGTATTCCTCAGGCAGCGACCCGGAGCAATTCGGTGTGACCCCCGATGGGAGGCGACTCTATTCCTCGAATGAGGACGCCGGCACGGCGTCAGCAACTGACCTGAGGACAGGGAAGGTCATCGCCACGATGATTGTCGGGATCGAGCCGGAAGGTGTCGCCGTGAGCCCTGATGGCCGATGGGTTTACGTCACGGCGGAAACAAGCAACAGTGTCTCGGTCATCGATACGCGGACGAACAAAGTCGTATCCAGTTTTCTCGTGGACATTCGACCACGAGCGGCTGCCTTCTCGCGCGACGGCAGGCGCGCGTACGTTTCCGCCGAGGTTGGCGGATCGATTACGGTAGTCGACGCCACGCGGCATCAGGCAATCGGTTCCATAAGTCTCGAGAGTGGGGAAGGGAAGCCGGTCGGAATCGTTGTATCACGCAACGGCAGCTGGCTCTATGCGGCCAATGGCCGCACCAGCACCGTTTCGGTTGTCGATCTCACGAAGGGAACAGTTGCCGCAACCATTCCAGTGGGTAAGAGACCCTGGGGAATCACGCTCAGCGCCGATGAGAAATACCTCTACACTGCAAACGGGCTGTCGAACGACGTATCGGTGATCGACGTCGCTTCCCGGAAAGTCGTTGACACCATCAAGGTCGGCATGAGACCGTGGGGAGTCGCTGCCTCGAAATGACTCCTATTGCAGCTGCTTGAATCCGTCGCCTGGTGAAAAAAGCGCTGTTGCTTTGCGTCCTTTGAGCGCCGCCTGCACCACGTTGATCTGATCGGGGTATTTCTCGAAGAGGATGCTGTTCGAGACTCTGAGAGATCCGGGGTGGCTGGCAACCCGCGTTTTGAAGCAGAGCCACATCATTTCACCGATGTGTTTTTCCCCACAGGGGGACAGCAATAAACGTGTGCCCGAGCGATCGGCGACAACGAATACAGAGAGGGCATACGCAGCGATGCGAGGCTCCTCCATTGTCGCCCGTTTCGGGGAGATTCTACGGGCATACTCCATCGATGCTTTTGCAACATCATCAGCGAATACCCGCAGCGACACGGTAAGCATCCCACTTCGCTCATCGTACCCGATCTCGGCAAGGCTCGTATGCAGCGGATGTGCGGACGCAATGCCTCGTGGCACGAAGAGGCCGGTGACAACAATCCCCGCCAGAATCGCCGTGCGGATCAACCTCTTGACCGTCACCACGGGTTTCGCTCCACCGCCCAGCGCGTGGCGACCACCAGGATCACCGACGACACGACCATCACTCTCACTCGAAATGAGGAGGCCGCCCCGCCACGGCGGAGGGCAGCCCAGGCGTAATCGATCCCCGCAATCCCCAGCGCCGCGAACGCGAGCACGACAACCTGGCCGAGCTCGATGCCGATATTGAAGCCGAGCAACGGCAGTGCGATTCGATCCGCAAATACGTCGCGGAGATAATTGGCGAAACCAGCCCCGTGCACGAGGCCGAACACACCAGAAAAGAGCGGTCTGTAACGGCGGCGCCACGGCGTGTTGCCGCTGCGGGAAACGACGATGTTCTCGACACAAGTAACGACTATGGTCAGCGGTATGAGGAACTCGACCCACCGCGTCGGGAAACTCACCGTTCCATTCACCGCGAGCGCGAGACTCAGCGAGTGGCCCACTGTAAATGCGGTGACGACGCCCAGGGCCTGGCGCCAGTCACGAGGCCTGTAGATCGCCGCCAGCGCAAGAAGGAAGAGAATGTGGTCGAGCGCGGCTGCGTCAGTGATGTGCCTGAAACCGAGCTCGATGAAGGCGATCATGTCGGAATTCATCTGGCGATCGACTTCAGCAGCGCCCGCGCTTCGTCAGCCTGCGCAGGATGGAACTTTGAATTGATCGCGAGCGACTGCTCGAGGTATCTACGGGTGGCCATCCGATTTCCGAGGGAGCTCTCGATCACAGCGGCGTGAAAGAGTATCGAGGCATCCTGCGTCTTCATGCGGAGCGCCTTTGCAATCGCTCCCCTCGCCTC
>DATAIM010000198.1:0-6391 GCA_036262655.1 Gemmatimonadaceae bacterium
TGCGTGCCGCACCGTATGCGCCACCATCCTGTTCACGGAGCCAGTATGAACAAGGCGGAATTGCTGGAAGCGTTACAGCGGCAGACGAAGCTACGACCAACCCACGTCAAGCGCGTGGTCGACGCGATCTTCGACCCTCAGGATGGAGTGATAGCGCGCCAGGTCAAGCGCGGAGGGAAGGTCACGATCGCGGGTTTCGGCACCTTCGACCGGCGCAACCATAAGGCGCGCGAGGTCAACAGTGTTTTTACGGGGCGAACTGTGAAGGTAAAGGCCCGCAGGATTCCGGGGTTCCGGGCCGGCGTCAGCTTCAAGGACGCACTGAGGTAGAGCTACCCGATGTGAGCCTCATACGCCGATGCCGCCATAAGTGACTCGACACTCGCGGCGTCATCGGGTTTGAGGCGGATCATCCATCCGGCACCGTAAGGATCGGTGTTGACGAGCGCCGGCTCCTGGTCGAGTCTCGGGTTTACCTCGACGACCTCGCCCGCCACCGGTGAGAAGAGCTCGGATACGGCTTTGACAGCCTCGATAGTGCCGAATACGTCGTGTTTTCCGAGTTTCGTCCCCACGGAGGGCAGCTCGACGTAAACCACGTCTCCGAGCTCGCCCTGCGCGTAGTCGGTGATGCCGATTTCGACAGCCCCGTCCGCTGTCGTCCTGACGTACTCGTGCTCCTCGGTATACCTCAGGTCCTGCGGAATATTCGCCACTTATCACCTCTTGATGTGGTCTCGCGCTCGAGCTGATCCGCGATCGCTTCAGCCGCCCAAAATATCAGGACACAGTCGCGGCATCGAGCGATGCTACGCCGTCCTTGGCGATCGCCCCCCAGACACGGTCGACCTCGGCCTCCAGCTCCTGAATCGAGCCGTTGTTTTCGATGACATAATCGGCGCGTGCCCGCTTGAGATCGGCGGGCATCTGCGATGCGATCATCTTCATCGCTTCAGCTTCGTCGATTGCACGGTCCCGCACAATCCGCTCGAGGCGCAGCGATCGCGCTGCATCGACCAGAATAATGGCATCGAAATCCTCGACCAGATGTCGCTCGAAGAGGAGCGGAATCACGCATACCACCACCTGGTCGCCCCGCGCTCGCGCTGTCGCGATATCCCTCGCCCTCAGCCGGGAGATCTCCGGGTGAACGATTTCGTTCAGCGCATCGAGCTCGCTCTGATTCTCGAATACGAGGTGTCTCAGCGCTGAGCGGTCGAGGTTCCCCGCGGCATCGAGGACATTCTCGCCCCAGCGCGCAACGATCGCATCGAGAGCCGGGCTGCCCATCATGACCGCTTCGCGAGCGAGAACATCCGCGTCCACCAGAGTGGCGCCTCTCTCCGCGAGCATGTCCGCGACTACGGTTTTGCCGCTCGCGATATTTCCGGTAAGTCCGATGATTCGCATCGTTTCCAGGGTGGTTGGCGAGACTAAGCTAGGGGACCCTCCGTCTCGTACACAAGGAACGTGCCTTTCGCTCGTTCGGACCGTCCGTTTGCGTCAGGGAATCGCTGAGCCTTCAGCCCTAAAGGAGGGAAGCCTGGCTCGCGTCCCTTCGGGGCGCCGAGAAGCACATGCGGCACCTTGCCTCATATGACTCAGTTCCGCCCACCATAATGGTGGGCGAGTCGTATGGTGCAGGCTTTCCTCCGATGAGCCTCTGGTTTCTGCTCGCCGGACCGCCGCAGAGAACGCAGATCGCATGCAGCTTGTCCACCACTTCCGCCACTGCCATCAACGCCGGCATCGGGCCAAAGGGCTCTCCGCGAAAGTCCGTGTCCGTGCCCGCGACAATCACCCGTCGCCCCCTTGCCGCGAGAGACGTCACCAGCGGCACCACCCCGCCATCGAGGAATTGAGCTTCGTCGATTGCGATGACGTGGGCGGTAGGGTCGATCTGAAGCGCAATCTGAGACGCGGAGTCGGCAGGGATTGCCTCGACGGTGCGGCCATCGTGGCTCGAAACGCTGTAGATGCCCGCGTACCTCGCGTCGAGGTGCGATTTGAAGACCTGCACGCGCTTCCGAGCGATAACCGCCCGGCGCAGACGCCGAATCAGCTCTTCGCTCTTCCCGCTGAACATCACCCCGGCCACCACCTCGATCCAGCCACCGGTCTGCTGAAAGGACTGGCTCACGAGCGATCGCGGCGCGGTGGACGTGAGTGGCCATCGCGCGCCGGACGGCGATCACCGCCGCCGTGCCGGTCACGGGCGCCTCTCGACGCACCAGGCCCCCGTGACTCACGTGGCCCTCGCGCTTCACGGAACGGCCGATCTTCACGACCGCTGCCCGGCTCCTGCCGGGGACGATCGTTGTTTCCCCGCGAAAAGGTGCGGCCCCCTTCGCGCGTGCCTCCAGTCGAGGGGCCACGATCTCTCTGCGGTGCGCCGCGGTCATTTCCTCGCGCGGGACGGGCGGGCTGAGCACGGTCGAACCCGCTTCGATCGGCTGAGGCGCGATCCGCGGTATCGCGCTGTGCTCGCGTCTCTTCCTGCGCGGCCTTCCTTAGCGAACGCTCACGTTCCAGCAGCCGAAGCGCCGCCGCAGCGATCTCGATGCCATCGTGCCGGTCGAGGAGCGGCTCCAAGGCCAGTACCTCCCGCAACGCAACGCCGCTATCGAGAATCGAAGTGAGCTCGCGCCGCATCGCTGAATCCCGGTCGCGTGCGGTAGTCCCAGGTGCCGACAGCGTGAAAGGTTTGATTTCGCCGGACATCGTGCGCAGGCCCGGAACCTCGCGCGGCTCCGCCAGGGCAACGATTGTCACCGGCGAGGCGGAAGCAGCCGCAGCGAGCGCGGCTCGTGAGGCGGGAGTGTCGAAGAAAATGACTGCGTAGGTCGCGGGCTCCACATCGCCCCGGGTCACACGCACGGCTGCGCCGCCCGATGAATAGCCAAGCAGCCTGAGAGTGCGTCCGACTGTCTCCTCCGACTCATCGTTCGTGACGAGAATTGCGGCGGAAGGAGGATCCATGTCATCGAGGAGGCGCCTCAACGCCGTTGCGCGCGATGTTGGCGAGACGGTTACATACTGGATCGGTATCGCGGGCCCCGCATCCTCCTGCGGTACCTCGCGGTGCGCGCGCCGCAGATATCGCTCGGCGAACGCGTTGACTCTGCCCTCGTTACGACTGGTGACGACAATTCGGGCGGCGTCCTTGGGAATCTCGCTCATCACTGCTTCGAGCGCTTCGATGTCCTCGGCCTCACCGGCGAGAACTTCGTCGGCCCAGGCCAGCACAACTGTTCTCACCGCGTCCAGCTTGAGATGGCTTCCGCGAACGAGGTCTCGGATGTCCCGTGGAGAGCCGGCGACGGCGAGCACCGGACGACCAGCCATCAATCGCCCCGCACGGCGCGCACTCGTCACGGGAAGGAGCTCGATTCCCGCCGGTCCCGTCAACCGCAGCACGGCCTCGGCAAGCGCGACGGCGGTTTCCGGGTCGGGTGTGATGACAACGACCTGGGTACCACCGGCGGCAGGGTCGAGTCGCTCCAGCGGACCGGTCAGAAAGCCTGGCACCGAGGCCATCGAGCGCGACAGCGTATGGACAACGTTCTGGCTGCGACCCGAGCCCCGTTCTTCTCTCTCTTCCGTTTCCACCTTTGGTGCTCCTGGATGCGACATGGCGCGACTTCCGCCGCGCCGATACTGTTATAATCCGTCTATGGGCGGAGTGGCCGCCGGACCCGAAACATAGCACCATCAAGCCGGCATCGCCCGCGCCTCCCCGCACCCGCCGACCTCATTCCGAACGCCGATGATCACCGCCATCGTCCTCATAAAAGCCGAGCCGCAATCCATCCAGAAATGTGCAACGCGGCTCGCTGGAATCGAGGGCGTATCACAGGTGTATTCCGTGTCCGGTGAATGGGATCTCGTGGCAATCGTGGAGGTGACGGATTACGAGGGTGTTGCGACCGTCGTCACCGAGCATATCACGATTGTGCCGGGTATCCGCAGCACGCAGACCCTCACCGCGTTCAGAGCATATTCGAAGAAGGATCTGGAGCAGGCGTGGGACATCGGGCTGGAGTGACAGGGGAGACGCATCATCAAAATCCGGGGACCAGGTGGCCGGCGTCGGTGCACGACGCGAGCCGGTTCATTCTCGATCAGCTCCCGGGGTGCAGTCCGGTCGATGCCACACCGACGGAGCCCAGCCGCTACTCCCCGGCTGACGAGCCTCCGATCCTTGTCACGCCCGATCTCATCGAGCCGCCGCCCTTCCGGGCAATTCAGGTGGCCGATCTGAAAGACGTCAGGGGCCACAGCGGTTTCGCTGCATTTCTCGACGGTACCCAGGATCTACGCGTTGTAAATCAGATCGAGGGAATCTCGATTGTCTGGGGCGTTGTATCCGCTGCGATCCGCGCACGGGTCCACCGCCGGCTTGTGTGCTGGGCGGGTCGCCCACCAATCGTCAGCGGTCGCTACTACATGCCGTTCCGGTACCTCCCAGCGCTGCGTGATGAGATGCGGAACGATCCGCGCGTTGTCGACACTGCCACCGAGGCCCGGGACGGGACGTTTCCGTCCCGTCATCCAGCGGCCTTGATGGAGGCAGCTGTAAAGCGGATTCAATCCGATCGCGAGCGAATCGAGCTGGAGCTCGCCGAGTCGTGGTGCGCATCGCAGACTTCAACGCTGTACGTAGACGGGAGCATTACGGGCAGCAGAATCGCGGCATCTTCCATTCATGCGGTCGGAGTGAGCAAGACTCATCGCAGGCTCTACGCGGAAGGCGACGCATTCCGGATTCTGGCAGGACTACGAGCCGGCGAGCGCACGACCGTTTTTCGCGTCGATCCCAGGGACAGACATCCTGTCGCAAGCTGGTATGTGCGCCTGCGGAATCCCGCAGGCCGCGACGCATTGTTCGGACTTGTGAGAGTGGAAGCGGCGTTGACGAGTGACATTTCGTCGCGCGCTGACGAGGTAACGCGGTGGGTTCTGGCCGAGGGCGCGCCGCTGGCGCTGCCCGACGGACGGTGGGACAAGATGGCTTACGGTGTCAGGGATACTGAAGAATTTCTGAGAGCGATTTCGTGACCGAGCCGTTTGGACGAGTCGTAGCTACGGAGCGCAAGCCGAACACGCCGCACGAATTCCATTTCTGGACCTCGCTCGATTGCCCGGTAGGCATTGGCACGATCGTGCGTGTCGATGGGTCGCATTCGGTCGATGGGCGCATTCCGCATATCTACGGCATCGTGGTCGAGGGCTTCAGCTATACGGATCTTCAGACTCCAATGCACGACGTGCTGGGCCATGACGGCTCGCCGGCGAATGCGGGGCTTGCCGTCACCGAGCGCGCGGAGATCCGGCTCTACACCGCGGCTGTCCTGAGGCAGATCCCCGAAGAGCCGCTTCAGCCTGTTCCGATGGGCGAGGTATTCCTCGCCGGCGAAGAGGACGTTGCTGCAGCGTTGAGGATGGACGGGTATCTGAAGGAGGGTGCGAGCACTGGTATTCCGGTGGGGGTTTATCGCGCGGGCGCGACGAATTCGGTGATATATCTCGATGCTGACTTTCTGCTCGGACCCGAGGCGGCGCACCTCAACATCTCGGGAATGTCGGGACTCGCGACGAAGACGAGCGCGGTCGAGTGGCTGATAGCATCCGTGTTCGCGCATTTCCCCGGGAGCAAGGGGTCGATCGCAGCGCTGTGCTTCAACGTGAAGGGGCCCGACCTCTGTTATCTGGACCAGCCGGCGTCCCGTTTCGAGGATTCCGACCGGGCGCTCTACGAAAAAATGGGCGTGAAGCCTGGCCCCTTCGAGAGGGTCACCTACTTCGCGCCATACACCGCAAAAGGTTTCACGCTCAACACGCTCAGGTCGAACGAAGCACTGCTCGACAACGTGACGCCCCTCACGTGGGGGTTGCGTGAGGTGCTCACATACGCTGAAGTCCTTTTGAACAAGGATGACATCGACGCGAAGGCAGATGCGCTGATCGATTTCATATCCGAGCGAGTCGTCGACAGGAAAATGGATCGCGAAGGTCCCCTGTCGCGCGACCACACGGTTCAATCGTTCGCCGATCTCGAGGCATGGTTCCGCGATCTTCTTCAGGGAATGGAGCGCGCGAACATGGAATCCTGGAGAACGCATCACATCGCGACGATCCGGAAAGTGCGCAACCGGCTGTCCAATATCTCCACGCGCTGCGCGGGTCTTGTGACTGACACGGGTGACGTCAGCGATCTTCCATTCGGGAGCTTCGAGGACCGCGCGGTGTACGTGGTCGATGTGGCTTCGCTCGAAGAGGATGCGCAGGATCTCATCTTCGCGCGCATTGTCTCGAAGGTTCGCGAGCATCTGGAGCGCCGCGATCTCGGGGTGAAGCACCTGATCGTGTTCGTGGACGAGCTCAACAAGTA
>DATAIM010000199.1:0-3129 GCA_036262655.1 Gemmatimonadaceae bacterium
CGGCGATTATTGGAATCTCCACGCCGGCAATCGGAAGAAGCACCGTTCGTCCGATCAGATCACGGTACCGCTCGTCGTCGGGGTGTACAGCAACCGCGACATCGGCGAGCATCGTCTCCGGCCGCGTCGTCGCGATCGTGATGCTGAGCGAGGGATCGTTCGAGAGTGGATATCTCAGATGGTAGAGAGTCCCGGCCTCCTCGCTGTGTTCCGCCTCCTCGTCGCTCAACGAGGTGAGGCAGCGTGAGCACCAGTGAATGACGCGATGCCCGCGATAAACGAGGCCGCGCTCATAGAGCAGGACGAACGCTTCGCGAACCGCGCGCGAGAGGTCGGGTGAGAGCGTGTATGCGGTACGGTCCCAGTCGCATGATGCACCAATCGCGCGCAGCTGCTCGAGAATCGTACCGCCCGTCTCCGTTACGAACTCCGTTGTGCGCGCGACGAATGCGTCACGGCCGAGGTCGAAGCGAGTGCTCCCTTCTGAAGCGAGCTGCTTCTCGATCACGTTCTGAGTCGCGATCCCGGCGTGGTCGGTGCCGGGGACCCAGAGCGCTTCGTCACCGCACATGCGTCTCCACCGAACGAGTACGTCCTGAACCGTGTTGTTGAGCCCGTGCCCCATGTGAAGAACCGCCGTCACATTGGGCGGCGGCATCACTATGACGAATGGTTCGCGGGTGCCGCCCGCGCGTCGCGATCGCCTCGCATCCGCCGTGAAGAGTCCGGCGCCGAGCCACTCTTCGTAGAGAGCGGCTTCGACGCCGGTGTGATCGTATTGAGGAGGGAGTTCTGCCGGTTGATTCGTCTTGCTCATCCTGCGCGCAAGTTAACCGCGGCAAAAACCCCTTGTAAGACGCGTCCGCCGGCTATTCGCCCTGCGCGGTCTCCGTCGGTGCGTTCATTGGATCAGCGACATGATCGCTCTTGGGCACACCCGTCGGCGCGACCGGTGACCCGTCGGTGCGTCCGCCGCGCGGTGGCTGCTTGCGCCTGGCCCGACGCTCGGCCTTGATATCCGCTTCCTCGTCGGCATCGAGGAAGACCTTGTCCAGCACGGCTTCCTCGAGCTCGGGCCGCGGATCCTCATGCCTGTCCAGCTCGGCCGACGTGCCTTGCCGTCTGCGTCCTGTTCCCACGCTCTGCCCCTCCCATTGGCCTTCGGTGAGCGACGGATCCCCGTCCTGGTAGCGGTCGGACAGCTCGTCGAACAATTCTTCGTCGGCACGTACTGCGAGCCGGTTCACAACTGTTTCAACGCCCGGAACCCCACGAGCGACAACAACCGCCTGCTGAGATTCGTCATCGGCGTTCACCCAGCCGGTAAGCTCTACGATTCCCTCGTCTATCGCGCCGATATCGATCGCGCGCTCGCTCAGGATTGGATCATTCCGGAATGCTTCGAGAACGCGCTCCTCGAGTTCCTCGCTTTCGTCGGCGGGGCCGTCGACGTCGTAGCTTTCGTCTCCGTCTCCTTCGTCCGCATCGTCGCCGTAATCGTGGTCGTGTGCGTGCGCTTCGAGCTTGTCGTCTTCATCGACGCCGTTCCGACTACCACCAATCGAGTCGCGGAGCTTCGCGGTCAGCCCCGAGATGCCGCCATATTGCTGCGCTACGACTACGCCGGCAGCGAATCCGGCAAGTGCGCCAAGGGCGACGTAAAGAGCACTCGCGGTGGTTGACTCTTCATCGCGATACCTGAATGGAGACATTGTTCCAGCCTGTGGCGAAGGGTATTCTCGAACGATAGCTTACCCACGAGCAAGTTAAAGGCCATCTGCGGCACCGGAAATCTGATGTCTGAAATGTTGACTTTGACCCTTCCCGACGGTGCCACGAGGCAGGTAGAGAAGGGGGCTTTGCCGCGCGACGTGGTTGGCTCGATCGGTCAGCGGCTCCTCAGGGACGCGCTGGCTGTCGAGGTCGATGGCGAAGTTCAGGATCTGATCACTCCCCTCCGTCACGGCGGATCGCTTCGCGTGCTCACCGCGAAAGATCCCAGGGCGCTCGATGTGTTGCGGCACTCCGGGGCCCACATCCTTGCTACAGCGGTGCGCCGCCTTCGCCCGGACGCCAACATCGGTTTCGGACCAGCGATCGAGGATGGTTTTTACTATGACTTCGAGGTCGAGAAGCCCTTTACCCCCGACGATCTCGAGCAGTTTGAGACCGAGATGCGTAAGGTCATCGCGCAGAAGTTCCCGTTCGAGCGCGCCGAAGTAACTCAGGACATCGCGCGCGAGAAGTTTGCGGATGATCCGCTCAAGCTCGAGCGGCTTTCGGAATTCACTGAAGACGAAGTCATCTCTACCTACACAGACGGCCCGTTCATCGACCTTTGCCGCGGGCCTCACGTACCTGATACTTCATACTTAAAGCATTTCAAGCTGCTGCATACCGCCGGCGCCTACTGGCGCGGCGATGAAAAGCGGCAGATGCTCCAGCGCATCTACGCGACTGCCTGGTTCACGAAGGAAGACCTCGACGCGCATTTACACCGGCTCGAGGAAGCAAAGCGCCGCGATCACCGGGCCCTCGGCCAGCAGCTCGATCTTTATTCGACGGATCAGCGCGTTGGGCCTGGACTCATCCTGTGGCATCCTCGAGGCGCGATAGTGCGCAACGAGATCGAGATGTACGAGCGGGATCTCATCCTTCGCCACGGTTACGAGCTCGTATACACGCCTCACATCGTGAGCGAGAAGCTGTTCCAGATCTCGGGCCACCTCGAAAATTTCAAGGACAACATGTTCGGGGCGATGGAGGTGGAGGGAGCTGCCTACCGGCCCAAGCCGATGAACTGTCCCGGCCACATCTGCATCTATCAATCGCATAGCCGCTCGTATCGCGACCTTCCAATTCGGTACGCCGAGTTCGGGACGGTGTACCGGTATGAGAGAAGCGGGGTGCTGCACGGAATGCTTCGCGTGCGAGGTTTCACGCAGGATGATGCGCACGTCTTTTGTACCCCGGACCAGGTTCCGTCCGAGATAGAGCGTCTTTTGGACCTCGTCGACGAGATGCTCGGCACCTTCGGATATCCCTATACGATCGAGCTTTCAACCCGCCCGGAAAAAGCGCTGGGCTCAGTCGAAACCTGGCGTCAGGCAGAAGAGATGCTCGCCAGCG
>DATAIM010000200.1:0-8048 GCA_036262655.1 Gemmatimonadaceae bacterium
GGATACGATGAAGCGCTCGCGCTGCCCACGGCCGAGGCGGCGACTCTCGCTCTTCGTACCCAGCAGATCATTGCACATGAGTCAGGTATTGCAAATACAGTCGATCCGCTTGCCGGCAGCTATTACGTAGAGGCTCTCACAACCGAGCTCGAGAGTCGGGCGACCGACCTTGTCGCGAAGGCCGATGCGCTGGGCGGGTCGGAGCACGCAATCGCTGCTGGATTCTTTCAGGAAGAGATTGCGCGAAGCGCGTACGAGCATCAGCTGCGCGTTGAAAGTGGGGCGACTACGGTTGTCGGCGTCAACCGCTTCACGGACGACGAGCCACCACCGCCGATTCCGGCACCGGATTTCTCGGCGCTGGAGGCGGAGCAGGTGCGCTCCGTTGCGAAAGTGCGCGCCGGTCGTGAGTCCGCTGCTGCAACGGCTGCGCTCGGCGCGTTGACAGACGCCGCAGCCGCGTTGATCGGAAGCCGGCAAGGAAGCGGTGACATGATGCCGCTTCTCATAGAGGCCGTACGTGCACGCTGCACCGTTGGGGAGATTGCGGCGGCTTTGCAAGGGGAATGGGGCGCATACACTCCGCCACGGTGACGATTTTCGGATTTTCGGCCAATGACAGGTGCGGAGTGCGAATTGAATGCGAAGTGCGAACCTGCTACGGACTTCGAACCTCCACGAAGTGCGAACCTCTTACGGAAGGTCTCTCGTCGCTTGAGACACGAGACGCCTGCTCGTAACTTTGAAGATTCGCGCCTGCCCAGTCTCTTTTCCCTCGCAATCCAGAATGCCGTTGTACGAATTTCGATGCCCCGAGGGGCATGACTTCGAAAAATTCTATCGCTCCATCGGCTCCGCACCCGCGGAGGAAAAGTGTCCCACCTGCGGTGAGGCTGCCGCGCGCCTGATCTCCCCGGCGGGTCTCGTCTTCAAAGGATCCGGTTTCTACATCACCGATTACGGAAAGGACGGGAAAAAGGCGGAACGGGAAGCAGCAAAGACTGCGTCGGCGAGCTCTGCAAAATCGGACAAGTCCGAAAAATCGGGCACGGCGGATAACGCACCGGCAGCTGCTGAATCGAGCTCGTCCGAGTCATCCACTGCACCAAAATCGGACCCCCCGGTGGCGGCTCCCGCCAAGCCCGCAGTCGAGGCGAAGCCCGGTAAGCAGTCCACACCAGTAGCCTCTCCCGTCAAGAAATCCGAATGAGCACCGCGGAGAAAATCCGCGCTGAGCTCATCTCCGCTGCGCGGGAGCTCGGCGCTGGCGACTCTGTCGACCCCATCGTGGAGCGGCCTCGGGATCCGTCCCTCGGCGACTGGACCACGAACGTTGCAATGACGCTCGCACGGCCGCTCAAGAAGAAACCAGCCGAGATCGCCGGGTTGCTCCGAGATCGGATGCGGTTATCAGACGCGGCGGTGAGGAAAGTCGACATTGCCGGCCCCGGGTTCATGAATTTCTGGGTTGATCCCGCTCGCATTGCGGAGGGTGTGGCCGAAGTGCTCGCCGCCAACGAAAGCTTCGGCCGGAGTGACGCCGGTCGCGGGCAGCCGGTGAATGTCGAGTTTGTCTCCGCGAATCCAACAGGACCGCTTCATGTAGGCCATGGGCGGCAGGCCGCCCTCGGGGACGCGATCTCGACACTGCTGGAATGGACCGGCTGGGCCGTATCCCGGGAGTTCTACTACAACGACGCCGGGGTGCAGATCGACAACCTCACCGCCAGCGTGCTTGCCCGGATTCGTTCACTTCTTGGCGAACCAGTGCCAATCCCCGAGGGTGGATATCATGGCGAATATATTCGCGAGCTGGCCGAGCGTTTTGTGGAGGAGACGGAGCCCTCCAGTCCGGGCGAGTCGGCGTACGATGCGATCCGGGTGAGGCAATTTGCCGTTGCCGCGCTGCGTGCTGAGCAGGACCTCGATCTTCAGGCGTTCGGTGTCCGCTTCGACGAGTACTTTCTCGAGTCGTCTCTCTACACGGACGGGAAAGTCGAAGCGACGGTTGAAGCTCTATCAGCTGCCGGCATGACGTACGAGTCCGACGGCGCACTCTGGCTGAAGACGAGCCAGTTCGGTGATGACAAGGACCGTGTCATGCGAAAGCGCGACGGCACGTATACCTATTTCCTCCCCGACGTAGCATACCATGTCACCAAATGGGAACGCGGATTCCATCGAGCGATCGATGTCCAGGGTGCCGACCACCATAGCACTACGACCCGCGTTCGAGCAGGCCTTCAGGCGCTCGAGATGGGAATCGCTTCCGACTATCCGGAGTACGTGCTGCACCAGATGGTGACGGTGATGAAAAGCGGGGAAGAGGTAAAGATCTCGAAGCGCGCGGGAAGCTACGTGACGGTGCGCGATCTCATCAATGAAGTGGGCCGTGATGCTGTCCGTTTCTTCTTCCTGATGCGGAAGAGCGATTCTCAGCTCGTATTCGACATCGACGTCGCGTTGAAGCAGTCGGAGGAAAACCCCGTCTACTACGTGCAGATGGCGCACGCACGAATGTGCGGGATCTTCCGCGTCGGGGGGATCGATCGTGAAAACTTCTCGGCGGACGGCGTCGACCTCTCTTTTCTAAGGGAGCCCGAGGAACAGGAGCTGATCAAGGCACTCGTTGATTTCCCGCGGCTCGTTGCGGGCGCCGCCGAGTCGCTCGAGCCGCATCGCGTTGCGACTTATCTGACCGAGACGGCGCGACTCGCTCACTTGTGGTACCATAAGCATCACGTGCTCGGGGAGGCAGAGCCGCTCATGCAGGCAAGGCTGGCGCTCGCGAGAGCTGCTCAGATCGTGATTGGCAATGGTCTTCGAATTCTCGGCATCACTGCGCCGGAGCGCATGTAACGCTTCACCCCTCAACCTTAAGCATTCACAATGTCCGTACTCGTAGTCGGATCCGTGGCGCTCGACTCCGTCGAAACTCCGTTTGGAAAAGCCGACGACGTTCTCGGCGGCTCGGCGACATTCTTTTCGGCTGCCGCCAGTCTTCTCACTCCCGTTCAGCTGGTTGGCGTTGCAGGGTCGGATTACCCGGTCGAAAAGCTCGAGCCGCTTGCCGCGCGCGGTGTGGACCTCGCGGGGCTCGAGCACGCCGAGGGACCGTCATTCCGGTGGCGCGGCAGGTACCATCACGATCTCAATTCCGCCGAGACGCTCGAAACGCATCTTGGCGTATTCTCGCGCTTCAGCCCGAAGATTCCCACCCAGTTCCGCAGCGCCCCTTTCGTGTTCCTCGGCAACATCGATCCACGACTTCAGCTGGATGTTCTCAAACAGGTCGAAAAGCCGAAGCTGGTTGCGTGCGATACGATGAACTTCTGGATCCAGAGCCGGCGCCCCGACCTGATTGAGCTGCTCGGCCATGTCGATCTCGTCACGCTGAACGATGGAGAAGCGAGACAGCTGACTGAAAAGGTGAACCTCGTGCAGGCGGCGAAATGGATCATGGATGCCGGGCCGAGGCATGTCATCATCAAAAAAGGTGAGCATGGCGCATTCATGTTCAGTCGCGACAGCATGTTCTTCGCTCCCGCTTTCCCGCTCGAGAACGTCTTTGACCCGACGGGTGCGGGAGATTCGTTCGCCGGCGGGTTCATCGGTTACCTCGCGCGGACCGGAGATCTCAGTGAGTCGAACATGCGGCGCGCAGTGATGTATGGCTCTGCGATGGGCTCCTTCGCGGTGGAGAAATTTTCGATCGAGCGGCTGATGACTCTTACGCGTGGCGAGATGGACGCACGCATCGCGGAGCTTCGAAAGCTTGTTGCGTTCGAGGAGGAGCTGCCTTCTTGAGTGAGGACGCGCTCCACTACCGGAGTGCGGGTGTAGATCTTCGCGCTTCCGGCGATGCGAAGGTGCGAATCGCGACACTCGTCGCGTCCACCCGGACCGGAGGAGCAGTCGGTACGTTCGGCGGATTCGGCGGAATGTTCCGCATGCCAGCCGGGATGCGGTCTCCAGTACTCGTGGCAAGCGCAGACGGAGTGGGCACCAAGATCAAGGTCGCCAGCGAAACGGGCCGCAACGATACGGTCGGGCACGATCTGGTGAATCATTGCACCAACGACATTCTCGTGCAGGGCGCGGTACCCCAGTTCTTTCTCGATTACGTCGCCTTCGGATCGCTGGATCCGGTCGTGCTGGAGTCGGTTGTCGGTGGCGTTGCAGCAGGCTGCCGCGAAAATGAGTGCGCTCTCCTCGGAGGCGAGACGGCAGAGATGCCGGGCATGTATTCTCCTCCCGACTACGACCTTGCGGGATTCATCGTAGGTGCGGTGGAAGAGGACCTGATTCTCGGATCCGAACGCGTCGCGGAGAACGATGTTCTTATCGGGCTCGAGAGCTCCGGCCTGCACACCAATGGATATTCGCTGGCGAGGAAAGTCGTCGCGGAGCGACTTCGTCTGGGCTACGAAGACAACTTCCCGGGTATGGACGCAACCGTCGCGGACACATTTCTCGCGATCCACCGATCATATCTTCTCGCGCTTCGGCCAGTTCTGGACCGCATCAGCGCAATGGCGCACATCACGGGTGGTGGGCTTCCGGGAAATCTCAACCGCGTCCTGCCGTTGTCCCTTGATGCCGTGGTTGACTCGTCCAGCTGGGAGACTCCTCCCGTATTCACGGTCCTCGAAAAAGCCGGGAAGATCTCTCGTGAGGAGATGTATCGCGTCTTCAACATGGGCGTCGGCATGGTTGTCATCGCCCGAGCCGACAATGCGGATGCCATCATCGGAAGTGCCCGCGTTGCCGGCGTAATCGGCTGGGTGATGGGAGACGTGAGACGGGGAACAGGGGAAGTGAGCATTGCATGAATCGACAGTCCAGCTTCTTTCCGACGCTCCCGGTCTGCATTCAGAGCGGGAGGTGGAGCGGATGCGTATCGCTCTGCGCCTCGCGGAACGTGGGTGGGGACAGACAGCGCCCAACCCCATGGTTGGTGCAGTGGTTTTCGCCGGAGAGGAGAAGGTAGGAGAGGGGTTTCATTCCGCCTTCGGTGCGCCTCACGCCGAAGTCCTCGCACTTCGCGCGGCCGGAGAGCGGTCTCGCGGAGGAGCTCTGTATGTCAATCTCGAGCCGTGCAATCACCACGGTCGCAATCCGCCGTGCACTGACGCGATAATCGCGGCCGGAATCACCCGCGTCGTCGCTGCGGTGCGGGACCCCAATACCATCGCTTCGGGTGGCGCCGAGCGGCTCCGCTCAGCCGGAATCGACGTTGAGTTCGGTGTGCTCGAGGCCGAGGCGCGCGAGCTGAACGCCGTGTTCCTGAATCGTGTGACGTCGTCCCGGCCATGGGTGACCCTCAAGCTTGCCCTGTCAATCGACGGCGCGATCGCAGGTGCCGCCAGGCGCCGCTGGTGGCTGACGAACGAGAGGTCGCGAAAAATTGTGCAGCGAATGCGTGCAAACAGCGATGCGATTGCCGTCGGTGTCGAGACCGCGATCGCCGATGACCCACAGTTGACGGCGCGCACCGATCCCGCTCCCCGCGTTCCGCCGGTGCGTCTTGTCTTCGATCGCTCGGCGCGGCTGCCTGCCGCGAGCTTCCTCGCGCGATCCGCTCGCGATATTCCCACAGTTCTTGTGACAACGAGCACGACGATTCTGCCGCGGGATCTCGCCGATGCCGGCGTCGAGGTCGTTCCCGCAGATAACCTTGGCAGCGCGCTACAACAGCTTTGGCACCGCGGGATTGCGTCCATCCTGGTCGAAGGAGGTGCGGGCCTTGCTGCTTCCTTTCTTGCGGGTGATCACGTTGACCGGCTCGTGATATTTCGCGCACCCGTGGTCCTTGGAGGAGGAGCACTCGGTGCCTTCTCGGGGATCGCGCCGCTTGAAGCAGAGGAGGCGCCCCGATTTGACCTCCTGGACGTGCAGCGTCTCGATGACGATGTGATGACCGTATACGCGACAAGGAAGCGCTGATGTTCACCGGTCTAGTCGAGCTGGTTGGCACAATCACCGAAGTGCAGGCAACGCCCGTTGGAGTGGAGCTTCGGGTTGAATCGGCATTTCAGGACCTGGTACGCGGTGAGAGCATGTCCGTCAGCGGAGTATGTTTGACGGTACTGGATTGTGGGCCGGGGTGGTTTACCGTTGCGGCAATGGTGATGACTATTGGCCGCACTTCAATCGGTGACTGGGTTCCGGGGCAGGCTGTAAATCTGGAGCGGGCAATGCGGGCCGACAGCCGGTTTGGCGGGCACATTGTTCAGGGCCACGTTGACGCAGTCGGCGTAGTTCAAAGCGTCGAGCGAAACGAAGATGCGATTCTGGTCGACTTGATCCTCCCATACACAGTTACGCGCTCGCTCGTTCTTCATGGGTCCGTGTCTCTCGACGGGGTCAGCCTTACCGTCAATCGCCTCGAAGGTGATAAGTTGCAGGTGGCGCTGATCGACTACACTCTGCGCAATACGACGCTTCGCTCTCTGAAAGAGGGCAGCAGGATAAACGTCGAGACAGATGTCATCGGGAAGTACGTGCAGCGACTTGTGGCCCCGTACCTGAACGACTAGGTGCGGACACTTACCAAAAGGCGAAAAGAATGGACTTCGGAACTGTTGAACAGGCGATTGCGGACATAAAGGCAGGAAAGCTCATTATCGTCGCGGACGATGAGGACCGCGAGAATGAGGGTGACCTGATTTGTGCCGCCCAGCTGGTCACTCCCGAAATGATCAATTTCATGATCAGGAAAGCGGGAGGCTGGATCTGCCTCGCACTCACGGGCGAGCGCGCTGACCAGCTGCAGCTTCCGCAGCAAAGTGAAGAAAACACGGAAGAGCAGCGCACGGCGTTCACGGTGAGCATCGATGCAGCAGCACGCTTTGGCGTGACGACGGGTATCAGTGCCCAGGACCGTGCGAAGACGATCCAGGTTGCGGTCGACCCCGCTACCGTTCCCGCGGATTTGAGAAGGCCGGGACACATCCCGCCGTTGCGGGCACGCGAGGGCGGAGTCCTCCAGCGAGTCGGGCACACCGAAGCTGCCGTCGATCTCGCACGCCTCGCTGGGCTCTACCCCGCGGGCGTTGTCTGCGAAGTTCTCAATGAGGACGGCACAACCGCGCGGCGTCCGCAGCTCGAGCTCTTCGCGCAGCAGCATGGACTCACCTTCATTACCGTCGCACAGCTTGTCGCACATCGCCTCAAGTCCGAGCGGCTCGTTCATAGAGTGGCCGAAGCGCGATTGCCAACGGACGTTGGAGTCTGGAAAGTGATCGGTTATCGGAATGAGGTCGATGATCACGAACACATCGCTCTCGTATTCGGCGATGTGTCCGGCGGCGATTCGAGTGTGCTCGTTCGAATGCATTCGAAGTGTCTCACCGGCGACGTATTTCATTCGCTCCGATGCGACTGCGGGTGGCAGCTTCACACCGCCATGAAAATGATTTCCGACGAAGGACGTGGCGTAATCGTTTATCTGGATCAGGAGGGCCGCGGCATAGGGCTTCTGAACAAGCTGAAGGCCTACGAGATTCAGGACACGGGCGCCGATACTGTCGAGGCCAACGAGCAGCTGGGGTTCAAGCCTGACTTGAGGAACTACGGAATCGGCGCACAAATCCTTCTCGACGTCGGGCTCAAGCGAATTCGTCCACTCACCAACAACCCCCGGAAGCTGGTAGGTCTCGAGGGATACGGGTTGAAAGTCGACGAGCGTGTTGCCATCGTGCCGACGACAACGGACGAAAACGCCGGCTACCTCGGCACAAAGCGCGACAAGCTCGGTCACCTGCTCGCATCCTGAGTGGCCGAGCTGACCGGAAGTCCTGTCGGAGCGGGCAGGCGTCTCGCTGTCGTCGCGAGCAGATTCAACGAGAACATCACGCGGGCGCTTGTTGAAGGCGCGCTCGATGCTCTCATTCGCCACGGGGCTTCTTTCAACGACATCGACGTCGTGTGGGTCCCGGGCGCATGGGAGCTGCCGATTGCCGTCCGCCGCGCGATGGCGAGCGAGCGCTATGAAGCGGTCGTCGCGCTCGGCGCCGTTATCCGCGGCGACACTCCGCACTTCGATT